>JAKVPA010000003.1 GCA_022482495.1 Sphaerochaeta sp.
CATGCTCTGGAAAGGAATAGTTTTCTCCATCAGTTATAAAAGTCGTGGGAAAATCCGAAGTAACATGATGAATGACTGAGGCATCTTGTGCTTGTTGGGAAGTCCTCCATTCTTTTACACCAAGGTATTGTCTTGCGATAGCTTCCAGTGCTTTTGACAAAGAAGTGTTCTGCCCCATACTGTCAAATTTTGTAATATCATAGGGACCACAAAACAAAAGCGCTCCACGTAACGCTTTTTTGTCAGCGACTTGAGGTAGGTTTGTCCTTTGCGCATATTCAGATGAAGTCTGTGCCACAAGGAACTGAGCCGCAATTTGCGCACCAGCAGAATCACCACCAACAAATATTCTCTGAGGATCAATACCGAATCTTTCCGCATTCTCCAAAAGAAATTGATAGGCCTTTGCCGTTTGAAGAACCGGTGTGGGATATTGTGCGTCAGGCGGCCTGTGTCCAGACATGTTCGCAATTTCATGTTGAATAAGTCATGAGAAGCCACATGCATTATGCAACCTCTTCCAATTTCAATCTCTGTTCAGTCAACGACTGGACACTCACATATGCTCTTTCCGATTGCCACTCCTCCTCATACTCGATGAGGTAGGTGGTGATCAATCGGATGTATGAATCCTTGTTTGGAAAGATACCCTACAACCTTCGAACGTCTACGAATCTCTCGGTTCAATCGCTCCAGGGTGTTGGTGGAGGATATCTTGCGATGGTCGATCTGGTCGAACCGATAGAATTGCAAAGAATCCTCCAATCCCTCTTCCAGGCAGCGGATTGCTTCAGGAAATTGTTTTTCATAGGATTCCATGAATGACTGGGCATAAGAGCGGGCTTGCTTTTCATCAGGTTGCAGCCAGATGTGCTTCAGCTGCTTGGCAAAGCTATCCTTATGACGATGTCCCACATATGCAAGAATATTGCGCATGAAATGAACTTTGCAGCGTTGCCATGATGTTCCTATGAACTCTTTCCTGATAGCTGCCTGTAGGCCCTTGTGAGCATCACTGATACACAACCAGACCCGTTTGACTCCACGGTCTTTCAGATTCTGGAACAAGATACGATACGTTTCTTCAGATTCGTTATGCATCGGTTCTACAGCGAGAATCTGGGCAGTACCATCAAGAGTGACCCCTTTTACTACAAGTACCGCCATACTCACTACATGGCCGTTCTCCCGGATCTTCTCGTATAAGGCGTCAATCCAAAGGATAGGATATTCCGCTTGGAGAGAACGATTCCTGAATTCCTCGACCATCGCATCCAGTTCCTTGTTCACTTCTGATACCTGTGATGCAGAAATCTGTTCGATACCCATGCTCTTGGCAAGCCGTTCGATTTTCCGTGTAGAGATGCCACTTACCCAAGCTTCCTGGATAATCTGCATCAGAGCCTGTTCGCTACGCTTCTTCGCTGTCACAAAGAAGGGTATATACCCACCTTTACGTAATTTCGGGATGGTCAGATACATCGTACCCATCCGGGTATCGAATCTTCGAACCCGAGTGCCACTGAGATGTGTGGTTCGTTCTGTACTGTGTTCGCCTTTTTGGGCTCCTACTTTGTTGGCCACCTCAATCTCCATGAACTTTTCGGTGATCCACTGCAACATGCTCAGCATCGGATCCTCTTCAGTGATAAACGACAGTAGCTTTTTCTCCAGCTCTTTGGTAACATTTGAGTCGGTCATGAGATGTTTTCCCTCCTAGTTTTGTTTGGTTACTTACTAGTATGGGTCTTCTCATGACCAATTTCAATCTACTGTCAAATTGCGAACTTAAGTATACGTGATCGTCAGGCGCAACCTGATAATTGATGGTCGCGGTAACAAAACCACGATCAGCCAACATTACCATATATGGCACGGTCTCTTCTTTTGATCCCGTGATGAAAGCCCCACCGTGTACCCAAAGAATCAAAGGAAGCTTTTCCTCTGTATTCTTTGGCCGGTACACATCCAGTATTTCATTTTTCTTCGGATTTCCATATGGTTGATCTACCCATCCGGTTACACGAGAACGGATCTCATCATAATCATCCGGCAGCACTACAGGACTGCTTTTCGTAAAATACCGCGCAATCGCTCTGATGATCATCCCATCGGTTACACAACCACCCAAAATAAACATAAAAAACGGAACAAAGCAAAACCAAAACAAGATGGAAACGTTGTGTTTGTTTCATGCACACATTAACGCACAACAGTACAGACTTATCAAGATTACGACAACGAAAAAGAGGTCATGCCAGAGACACAACCTCTTTCTCAGGTACGTAATTCTTTTGAAAACTTCAGGTTACTCTCCAGAAACCTCCACGCCCATCATGTTCTCGATCGGTGTTCCTGGGGCAGCCATCGGATACACCTTGTCATCCAACGGAATCTGGCAATCCAAAATCACCGGTTTGCCCAGTGCCAACGCTTTCTTGATGATAGGCTTGGGATCATCCTCAACCCCGATACGGAATCCTTCCGCGCCATACGCGCGAGCCAAACCAATCCAGTCGATCGGCGTATCAAGCGTCGTCTCACTGTACCGCCCCTGATAGAACAACGTCTGCCATTGCCGAACATTCCCCAGCGCGTGGTTATCCATCAACACAATGATGATGGGAAGCTGGTATCTGACGGCGGTAGTTAGCTCATTACTGTTCATCCGCAAGCAACCATCACCGGCGATATTGAACACCCTGCTTTTGGGATTCGCCAATTGCGTACCGATCGCGGCGCCCGTCCCATATCCCATCGTTCCCAACCCACCACTGGTCAGGAAGTGCCGAGGCTGTTCATGCTCCAGGAACATCGCGGACCACAGTTGGTTCTGCCCTACCTCCGTCGTGACGAAGTCCTCAGGTTTCAGACACGCCTGAACCGCCTCGAGAATCTCCCTGGGCCGCTTTGAGTCGGGATTTTGTCGTACTGGATACTTTTTCTTGTATCCCGCGACCGTTTCCATCCATGGCTGATGACTGCAAGGTTTCTTCTCTAGCTCCTTATTGAGCTTTTCCAAAACCAACCCGGCATCCCCGGCCAAATGGCAGAACGTCTTCACATTCTTGTCAAACTCAGCGGAATCCACATCGATCTGGATGATCTTCGCTCCATGGGCGAAATTTGAAGCCTTCCCGATGACACGATCGGAAAAACGAGCGCCGATGGACACCAAAAGATCACATCCGGAAACCGTAATATTGGAAACCTTGGTGCCATGCATTCCGACCATCCCCGTGCAACGCGGGCTTTTTGTCGAAATCGCGCCCGCTCCCATCATGGAGAAACACGCCGGACTATCCAACAGGTCCAGAAAACGTCTGACCTGCTCAGACGCGTTGCTGCTGATCACCCCACCTCCGATGTAGCACATCGGACGTTTGGACTCATACAGCAACTTCAATGCAAGATCGAACTGGTTGGGGTTCAACCGTTTTCCATACCGATGGATGGGTTCCGGTTCCTTCCGCTCATACCCGAACGTCGATGTCATCACATCTTTTGTGACATCCACCAACACAGGGCCGGGACGACCAGAACGAGCGATATGAAACGCGTTCCGTATCGTAGCAGCCAGTTCCGCGATGTCCTTGACGATATAATTATGCTTGGTGATCGGCATGGTGATCCCGGTGATATCCACCTCCTGGAATGCGTCACGCCCAAGCAGATTGAGCGGAACGTTTCCCGTGATGGCAACCATCGGGACGCTGTCCATGTACGCAGTAGCGATTCCCGTCACCAGATTGGTGGCGCCAGGACCACTGGTGGCGATGCAGACACCAACCTTGCCGGTAGACCGTGCATATCCATCCGCCGCGTGGCTTGCTCCTTGTTCATGCGCAGTAAGAATATGCCGTATTCGGCTCTTATTTTGGTATAATGCATCATACAGAGGGAGTACGGTACCTCCGGGATACCCGAAGACCGTATTCACTCCCTGCTCTACCAAGCACTCGATGATGATTTGGGCACCGGTGATTTCCATGCTTACTCCTTGAACACTGCTCCAGTCGAAGCGCTGGTCACCAGTTTGGCGTACCGCGCCAGATAGCCGGTGGTGATCGGACACGGCTTCTTCTTCCAATTCTTCTTCCGTTCGGCAAGCGTCTTCTCATCGACAAGCAATTCCAGTTTCCCTTCCGTGATGTCGATCAGGATCTGGTCCCCTTCCTGGACGAACGCGATCGGGCCACCCTCGGCCGCTTCCGGACTGACATGTCCGATGGACGCGCCACGGGTCGCTCCGCTGAACCGACCGTCGGTGATCAACGCGACGCATTTGTCCAGCCCCATGCCGGCAATCTCACTGGTCGGTGCGAGCATCTCCCGCATTCCAGGACCACCTTTGGGTCCTTCATAGCGGATGACCACCACGTCATTGGGATGAATTTGTTTGCCAAGGATCGCCTTGGTGACCTCTTCCTCACTCTCAAACACCCGCGCGGGCCCTTGGTGGCGCAGCATCTCCGGGGCGACGGCGGCACGTTTGACCACTGCTCCATCCGGTGCGAGATTGCCACGAAGGACAGCGATGCCACCGGTGACGCTGTATGGGTTGTCGAATGGTCTGATGACTTCGGTGTCATAGTTCTTCGCGTCCGCATACTGCTCTCCAATGGTTTTCCCGGATACGGTCTGGGCGTCCGTGTACAACAGATGCCCTTTGTCCAGCTCCTTCATCACCGCCATGACTCCGCCAGCCATGTTCAGATCCTCCATATGGTCTTTTCCCGCGGGGGCCAGATGGCAGAGGTTCGGCGTATGGCTGGAAATCTCATTGGCCATGAAGATGTCCAGCTTGATGCCGGCTTCATGGGCGATGGCAGGCAGGTGCAACATGGTGTTGGTGGAGCACCCCAGCGCCATATCCACCGTCAAAGCGTTGTGGAACGCCTTTTCCGTCATGATGTCCCGAGGGCGTACATTCCGCTTCAGGACATCCATCACGGCGTACCCGGCTTTTTTCGCAAGCCGCTCACGAGCGGAATACACGGCGGGAATCGTCCCGTTTCCGGGAAGCGCGATTCCGACGGCCTCGCACAAGCAGTTCATGCTGTTCGCCGTGTACATGCCGCTGCAGGAACCACAAGTCGGACAGCAGGCATCCTCCCAGGCGCGCACCCCTGCCTCATCCAATGTTCCGGCGGTATACTTGCCCACCGCCTCGAACATCGTCGAGAGACTCATGCCACGCTTGTCCCCACCAGGAACATGGCCGGCAAGCATCGGGCCACCGGAAACAAAGACACAGGGGATGTTCAGCCGAAGGGCAGCCATCAACATGCCAGGGACGATCTTGTCGCAGTTCGGGACAAACACCAAGGCGTCAAACGGATGGGCCTTTGCCATGATCTCGATGCTGTCGGCGATCAACTCACGGGAACAGAGGGAGTATTTCATGCCGGTATGCCCCATGGCGATGCCATCACACACACCGATGGTCGGGATGGCCACCGGATTTCCACCCGCTTCCCGGACGCCGGCTTTCACCGCGTCCACGATTCTGCGAAGCCCCACATGACCGGGAATGATCTCATTGGTGGAATCAACAATGCCGATCATCGGCATGGCAAGCTCTTCCTCCGTCCAGCCGAGGGCCTTCATCAATGAACGATGGGGAGCGCGCTGCACCCCCTGGGTGACGATATGTGAACGTAATTCTTCCATGATCAAATCCTCCGGGCGACCTGATCGCCCATTTCCTTTGTACCGACCTTTTGCATTCCGTCGGTGTAGATATCACTGGTACGGTAACCAGCGTCCAAGGTCTCTCCCACGGCGCGCTCGATGGCGGCCGCTTCCTGCTCCAGACCGAACGAATAGCGCAGCATCATTGCCACGGACAGAATCGTGGCAAGGGGATTGGCGATGTTCTTGCCCGCGATGTCAGGGGCGGATCCATGGATCGGCTCATACATTCCACGGGAACCTTCCCCCAGGGAAGCGGACGGCAACATTCCGATGGAACCGGTGATCTGGCTTGCCTCGTCGGAGAGAATGTCTCCGAACATGTTGCACGTGACGATCACGTCAAACTGCTTGGGATTGCGGACTAACTGCATTGAGGCATTATCCACGTACAGATGGTTCACCGCCACCTCGGGATACTCCGGCGCGATGTTCTCCACGATGGAGCGCCACAGCTGGCTGGAAGCAAGGATGTTCGCCTTGTCCACCGACGTGAGCCGTTTCTGGCGCTTCATGGCGATCTCGAATCCCTTGCGGACGATCCGCTCGATCTCATAGCGATGGTATTCCATCGTGTCGAACGCGCCATCTTCCGTCGTACCACGCTTTCCGAAGTAAATGCCCCCGGTCAGCTCCCGTACCACCATCACATCCAGACCGTCCCCGATGATCTCATCCTTCAAGGGAGATGCGTGCCGTAATTGGGGATACATCATCGCCGGGCGCAGATTGCAGAACAATCCAAGACCTTTGCGCAGTCCGAGCAACGCTTTTTCCGGACGGATGGAAGGATCGACATGATCCCATTTGGGGCCGCCCACCGCGCCGAGCAAGACACTGTCGCTGGCTTTGCACGCGGCAAGCGTCTCATCGGTCATCGGCACGCCGTACCGATCGATGGAGCAACCTCCCAACAGGTAGGATTCACAGACAAACTCATGGCCGTAGGCTTTCCCGACGGCATGCAGTACTTTTACCGCTTCCCCAACCACATCCGGACCAATGCCGTCTCCCGGCACCAGGGCGATGACTTTTTTCATTTCCCTGCCTCCTTGCGCATGTAACCGGCCAGTCCGCCGGCAGCGATCAGATCCTGCATGAACGGGGGGAACGGCTCAGCTGAGTAGCTTTTCCCCGTCGTTTCATCGGTGATCGTCCCGGTGGAAAAGTCCACCTGGACGACATCACCGTCCTTGATGCCATCCACCGCTTCCGGGCACTCCAGGATGGGAAGCCCGATGTTCAGGCTGTTGCGGTAGAAAATCCGGGCGAACGTCCGCGCGATGACGCAGGAGACTCCGCTTTCCTTGATGGCGATCGGGGCGTGCTCCCTGCTGGAACCACATCCGAAGTTCTTGTCCGCCACGATGATGTCTCCCGGTTTCACCCGCCGGATGAACGTCTTGTCCAGGTCTTCCATACAGTGGGAGGCCAGTTCCTTGGGATCGCTGGTATTCAGATACCGCGCAGGGATGATCACGTCCGTATCGACGTTGTCTCCGTAGCGGAATACATTTCCTCTTGCTTTCATCACGCTTTCTCCTCAATGGTCGTGGGATCGGTCAGGTAACCGGTCACCGCGGATGCCGCCGCGACGGCGGGACTGGCGAGGTACACCTCACTCTTCACATGCCCCATGCGGCCGACGAAATTCCTGTTGGTGGTGCTCACCGCCCGTTCTCCTTCGGCGAGAATCCCCATGTGACCGCCGAGACACGGTCCACAAGTGGGCGTCGAGACGGCGCATCCGGCGTCGACGAAAATATCGAACAGCCCCTCATGCATGGCGTCCTGCCAAATCTTCTGCGTGGCGGGGATCACGATGCACCGCACTCCATCAGCAACCTTGTGGCCTTTCAGGAGGTGGGCGGCGGCTTCCAGGTCGGAAAGCCTTCCGTTGGTGCAGGAACCAATGACCACCTGGTCAATCTTCACCCGTGGCATGTCATCGAACGTGTGGGTGTTTTCCGGCAGATGGGGGAACGCCACGGTGCTCTTCAGTTGGGACAGGTCAATGTCGTACGTCTTCACGTACACCGCGTCAGGATCGGCGGTGTAAACAACCGGTTTCTTCGCCCCATGAGCCTCCAAATAGGCGATGGTCTGTTCATCGACCGGAAAGATTCCGTTCTTCGCGCCGGCCTCGATGGCCATGTTGCAGACGGTGAAGCGGTCATCCATCGTCAGGTTGGCAACACCGTCACCGGCGAACTCCATCGACTCGTACAGCGCGCCGTCCACCCCGATCATTCCGATGATGTGGAGGATCAGATCCTTGCCGGACACATACTTGCCCATTTTTCCATGCAGGTTGAACTTCAGCGCCGCCGGCACCTTGAACCAATCCTTCCCCCAGCTCATGCCACAGGCCATGTCCGTCGATCCGACGCCGGTGGAGAACGCCCCCACCGCGCCATACGTGCAGGTGTGGCTGTCCGCGCCGATGATCAGATCCCCGGCGGTGACCAACCCCTGTTCCGGCAGCAAGGCATGCTCGATCCCCACCCGTCCCACTTCGTAGTAATGGGAGATTTGCTGGTCAGCGGCAAACTGCCTGAGGCATTTGCACTGTTCCGCAGCCTTGATGTCCTTGTTCGGCGTGAAGTGGTCGGGGACCAGCGCGACGCGGTCCTTGTCAAACACCTTCTCCTTGCCGAACTTGGGGAACTCACGGATAGCTACAGGACTGGTGATGTCATTTCCCAGCACAAGATCCAGGTTCGCCATCACCAGCTGTCCCGCATGTACGCCATCCAGTCCCGCGTGATGGGCGAGAATCTTCTGTGTCATTGTCATTCCCATGTTATTTCGCTCCTCCGATGCTTTCCACACCGTTCTTGATCAAATAGTATTCAATGCTGTCCACCAAAGCGAGCCAGCTCGCCTCGATGATGTCTTTGCTTACGCCAATGGTCGACCAGCTCTCCTTGCCGTCCGTCGACTCGATCAAAACCCTGACTTTCGAAGCGGTCGCCTCGGAAGCGGAGAGCACCCTTACCTTGTAATCCGTCAGGTGGACGGTCTTCAGCGTCGGATAGAACGGCTCCAAGACTTTCCGGAGCGCCTTGTCCAACGCGTTCACCGGACCTTCCCCTTCCGCCGCAGTGATCGCGGGAGTGTTTCCCCACCAGCACCTTCACCACGGCGTCATGGCTGTAGCCGCTGTTCGGGTCGGCGTACGGCAGGCTCCCGATGGTCTGGTAATGCACCAGCGAAAAGAAGGGATGGTAGGCGGCCAAGTGACGCCGGATGACCAGATCGAACGAGCTCTCCGCGCCTTCAAACTGATATCCGTCCGCTTCCCGGCGCTTGAGGAGATCCATCAGCGCGATGATCTGTGGATCATCCTTCTTCGAGCCGGGAAGCACCGTCCGGATACGATCCAGCATCAACGCGCGCCCGGCAACCTCGCTCATCAGCAACCGACGCTCGTTCCCCACGGAGGATGGCTCGACATGTTCGTAGGCAAGCGGGTTCTTTTTCACCCCGTCGATGTGCATGCCGCCCTTGTGGGCGAACGCCGAAGCGCCGACATACGGCATGGAGTGAGGGATGGCCACGTTGCTGATCTCCGCCACTTTCCTGCAGACGGGGGTCAACCGGGTAAGGCGCTCCCCTCCGGTACATTCCATCCCTTTCTTCAGGACCAGATCCGCCATGATGGTGGACAGGCATGCGTTGCCACACCGCTCTCCGTAGCCCAACAGCGTTCCCTGGACCTGGACCGCGCCGGCATCCACTGCCGCCAGGCTGTTCGCCACGGCGCACCCGCTGTCGTCATGGGCATGGATGCCGATGGGGCAGGAAAACGTCTCCGTCACCGCTTTGGTCACGCGTCCCACCACATCCGGCAGCATCCCTCCCCTGGTCTCGCAGAGCACCAGCGCCTCCACTCCGGCTTCCCGGGCGACGCGCAGACATTCCATCGCGTAGGCGGGATCCGCCTGATAGCCATCGAAGAAATGCTCGGCGTCAAAGAACACCTTCCGTCCTTTCCCCACAAGATACGCCACAGAGTCCCTGATCATCTCCAGGTTTTCCGCTTTGGTGGCATGGAGGATTTCGGAGACCTGGAACGTCCAGGTTTTGCCGAAGACCGCCACATACTCCGTCTCCGCCTCAAGCAACGCGTTGAGGTTGGCATCCTGCTCGGCCGTCTTTCCCTTGCGACGGGTGGAACCGAAGGCGACGAGACGGGCGTGATTGAGGCGTAACTCCTTGGCAGCCCGGAAAAACTCCTGGTCCTTGGCGTTGCTTCCCGGGTTTCCCGCCTCAACGAAGGCGATCCCCAGCTCGTCCAGCGCGCGGGTGATCTTCAGCTTGTCCTCGACGGAAAAACTGATGCCCTCGCCTTGGCTGCCGTCGCGCAGGGTGGAATCGTACAGGTCAATCGTGCGCATGGTTCTGCTTATCCGAATGCTCATAGAGCATGTCATTGGCGAAACTCATCGTGCTGTCCGCGGCGCTCATGCCGCTTCCGGCTGGAAGCTGCGACTCATCCAGCATGTGGTTGACGGCCGAAAGGCAAGAGAGGATCGAAGCCTCGATGACATCGGTGGAGACGCCCCTGCCACGATAGAACCCCGTCCCGTCGGAAATCTTCACCAGGACCTCACCCAACGCGTCACGGTGTTCCGTCACCGCCTGCAGTCCATACTCCTCCAGGCTGAACGGATGCTTGATGATCTTCTCCACGCACCGAAGGGCGCTGTACACAGGACCGGTCCCGAACGCCACTTCCTGGTAGCTCTTGCCGGCCCTCTCCAGCGTGACACACGCCGTGCTGGTGATGGTGTTGCCGCTGTTGACGACGTAATTGACCAGTTTCCAGGCATTGGGATTCGGTTTCTGGCCGTTTTCCACCAGGGCGATCAAATCGCGGTCCTCGATGGTTTTCTTCCGGTCGGCGAGATTCTTGAAATCCTCGAACAGATGGGACATCTGCTCATCGGAAACATGATAGCCCAGCTCTTCCAGACGCTTGCGGAGGGCGTGCACCCCGCTGTGCTTGCCTAGAATCAACGTGGTCTTCTGCACGCCGACCGATTCCGGCGTCATGATCTCGTACGTCCTGCTGTTGGCCATCATGCCGTGCTGGTGGATGCCGCTCTCATGGGCGAACGCGTTTGCTCCGACGATCGCCTTGGACGGGTTGATCTTCACCCCGGTGATGGTGGACAGAAGCCGGGCGGAAGGATAGATCTGCTCGGTATGCACGCCGGTCGCATAGGGATACTCATCGCTTCGGGTACGGACATTCATCACCAGCTCTTCCAAGCTGGCGTTCCCCGCCCGCTCTCCGATGCCACAGACGGTGCATTCCACCTGGCGTGCCCCCGCTTCCACCGCCGCCAGGCTGTTGGCCACCGCCATCCCCAGGTCGTTGTGGCAATGACAGGAAAGGGTGACCTTGTCGATGCCGTCACACTTCTCCCGGACGGTGGTGAACATCGTACGGATATCCTCCGGCGTGGAGTACCCGACGGTATCCGGCAGGTTGATCGTCGTAGCCCCCGCCTTGACGACCGCCTCCACCACCTGGCAGAGGTAATCAAGATCCGTCCGGGTGGCGTCCTCACAGGAGAACTCCACATCCGGGCAGAGATTGCGGGCGTAAGCGACCATGTCCACTGCCTGCTGCAGGGCGTGTTCCCTGGTCATCTTCAGCTTGTACTGCAGGTGCAAATCACTGGTGGCCAGGAATGTGTGGATCCTAGGACGTTTTGCCAGTTTCACCGCTTCCCACGCGGCGTCGATGTCTTTGGTCAACGCACGGGAAAGCGAGGCGACCACCGTGTCGTCCACCGCCGCGGCGATCTCTTTCACGCTTTCGAAATCACCGGGGGAAGCGATGGCGAACCCCGCTTCCAGGATGTCCACACCCAAGAGACGCAACTGTCGGGCCATGCGGAGTTTCTCCTCAAGGTTCATGCTGTATCCCGGGGCCTGTTCCCCATCCCGAAGCGTCGTATCAAATATCAAAATCCGTTCGTTCGCCATTTCGTTTCCCCTCCTTACGCCATCAATTCTGCTTCAGCCAGCTCATCAGCGAGCGAAGACGCTCTCCGACCTGTTCCAGCTGACTGGTCTGTTCCATCCGCTTGGTGGCGTTGAAATACGGCCGTCCGACCTGGTTCTCAAGCAGCCAGTCACGGGCGAACGATCCATCCTGAATCCTGCCCAGGATTTCCTTCATCGCGTCCTTGCTCTGCTGGTTGATCACCTTCGGTCCGGAGACATAGTCGCCGTATTCCGCCGTGTCCGAGCAGGAGGCGCGCATCAAGGTCAATCCGCCGCGGTTGATCAAATCGGTGATCAGCTTCATCTCGTGGCAGCATTCGAAGTACGCCATCTCCGGCTGGTAGCCAGCGGCAACCAGCGTGTCGAATCCCGCTTTGATCAGATGGGAGACCCCACCACAGAGCACCGCCTGCTCGCCGAACAGGTCTGTCTCCGTCTCTTCCTTGAACGATGTCTCGAAAATTCCGGCCCTTCCCGCGCCCAGTCCCTTGGCGTAGGCCATGGCAACCTGTTTGGAGTCTCCGCTGGGATCCTGATGAACGGCGATCAAGCACGGAACGCCTTTTCCTTCCTGATACTGGCTGCGCACTGTGGCGCCCGGCCCTTTGGGGGCGATCATGATGACGTTGACGTCAGCCGGCGGCACGATCTGGCCGTAGTGGATGTTAAAGCCATGGGCGAAAGCCAGATACTGGCCTTTTCTCATGAACGGCCCGATATCATTGGCGTACAGCTTGGACTGCTTCTCGTCGTTGACCAGAATCATGACGATGTCCGCCTTCTTCACCGCTTCGGCGGTGGTCAGCACTTCAAAGCCATCCTCTTCAGCGCGCTTCCAGCTCTTCGAACCCTTGTACAGGCCGATGATGACATGCACGCCACTCTCATGCAGGTTCAACGCGTGGGCGTGTCCCTGGTTCCCATACCCGACGATGGCCACGGTCTTTCCTTCCAACTTCCCGAGATCAGCATCTGAGTCATAATACATCTTCGCACTCATTTCCTTGCTCCCCAAATCGATATTTCCTAGAAGCCATACGGCTCCTATCGAACATACAGCTCATTCGTCCACCACGCCCAGTTCCATCTGCGAGGAGGGGCCGCGTCCCAGCGCGGTGATGCCGGTACGCACCATCTCGACAATCCCATACTCCTTGCACAGGTCAATGAACGACGCGATCTTGTCAAGGCTGCCGGTGATCTGCAGCGTGATGGCGGTGCTGGCCACATCCTCCACCTTGGCCTTGAAGATCTCGGCCAGTTCGATGATGTGGGTGCGGGTGTCCTCCGTCGTGGCGATCTTGATCAACACCAGCTCCTTCTGGATGGAATCGGCAGGGATCATTTCCGCCACGTTGATCACATCGACCAGTTTCTCCACCTGGTGCTTGATCTGCTCCACCACATCACGACTACCGGTCACCACGATGGTGATGCGCGAGACCGTCTCGTCCTGCGTCTCCCCCACCGAAAGGCTGTCGATGTTGTAGCCCCGTCTGCTGAACAGGCCTACGACACGCATCAATACGCCGCTGCGGTTATAGACCAAAATGGAGAGAGTGTAACGATTGCCGGTAGTAGTTTTCATGTCGGATGCTCCTTCTTGCATATGAAAAGACGCTTCGCCAGGCGAAGTATTGAACCCACGGACCGTAACAGATTGAAGAATCTGCCGCCGTGGTTAGCAAATGACGACGAGTAGAATGGTAAGAAGGGTAATCAGAAGGAGGGAGAGGACAGGCAACAGGAGGGAAGATGCAGAAAAGTAAAAAGCGGTCGCGGTGGTGCTTTTCTGCATCATCGTACAGTTCATCTGATTCTTCCTGTCCATTGCGAATTTCACGGTCCAATCCTCCAGGCCGAACGGCCTTTTCCTAGATTGATAGCAAAAACGGATGGAGAATGTCAAGTACTCATACACACAATGCATGAATATGCAAAAAGCTTTCACTTTTCTTTGAGTTTTGTTGGTGGTATACTGTTTTCTATGCGGAAGACGGTTGCAATGTTCTGTGAGATTGCCGTTGCTGGAGCGTTCGGAATCTGGTTCCGGAGGAGCGATCTGGCCGTCACCGCGTCCATCGGGCTGGCCCTTGGCGCGTTGCTTGGACGGTATGACGGAGACGTGGTGATCTACCCCATCGCCACCCTGCTGGTCATCCTGGCGTTCCGTGGCGTCATCGTGACGATGATCGATCGATGGAGTCTTGTCCTTGTGGCGTTCCATTGGATCTGGTACGCGTTCCTTGTGTTGCTCGCCATTTCCCTTGTCCGACAAATCATCAGCTCCCGTTTCTGACCGACTAGCACAAACCGTTCCAATCATTTATGATGGGAAGGCAGCACAAGGCAGGAAAGTATGGGGTATACGGTCATTCTGGTGGAAGATGAAAAAATCGTGCGGGATGAGCTCGCCGCGTCCATCGGATGGGAACGGCTGGGGTTGACGCTTGGTCGGCACCGGCGGCGGATGGCCTTGAAGGCGAAGCGATGATCAAGAAACTGGATCCTGACATCGTCATCACCGACATCCGTCTTCCCGGCATCGATGGGTTGACCATGCTGGCGCGTTGCCCGGTAAACCACGCGATTGTTCTTTCAGGACATACCGATTTCAGCTATATGAAACAAGCCATCCGGCTAGGGGTGTTCGACTACCTGCTCAAGCCGGTGGATGACGACGAGTTGGAAACGACCCTGTCCAATCTGGTGGTCAAGCTTCGGGAAGAGGATGTCGACTACGAACGGCTCCGCAAGACGAAAAACGCCACAGGGGAGGAGTTGATCCCCCTTCCCCATTCGGTGAACAACCATGTGGTGGACAACGCCATCAGCTTCATCGCCACAAACTATGGAAAGCCGGTCGGGCTGCAGGAAGCCGCCACGTTCCTTGGACTGTCGGAGAGTCATCTCTCCCGTCTGTTCAAAGAGGTCACCGGGCTGAATTTTCTGCAATACCTCAACGCCTGGAGAATCAACAAGAGCGTTGAGTTGATGCGGGATCCGAAACGTAACATCGGGGAGATCGCCACCAGTTGCGGATTCCCCACTCCCGGCTATTTCGCAAAGATTTTCAAACGCTTTTCCGGGGTCACTCCTACCCAGTACCGGGATGAGCACCCGTCGATCTGACGATGCGGACCTACAGCCTGTTCTCCCGTCTGATCACCAGTTTTCTCATTGTCATGCTGATTCCTGTGGCGGCATTGGCAATTTATTATGCCTCGTGGGGAAACCGAAATCTGGAACATGCGCTCACGCAACAGGCACGCTCAACGGTGGAACAGGACAGCATTGAGCTTGGGGATCTTCTGGAAGGATACCGTCACAAAGCGTACGTGCTCAGCACCTCCCCTCTCACTGTTGACCTACTGAAAAAAGACAGTCCGGATGCCGATGAGGCGGAGAACAAGGAAGTGTACTCCCTGTTGTTCACCACAATGAAAGGGGACACCTATCTGGCCAGCGCCCATGTGGTAAGCGACTCCGGCAATGTCCGGCTCTCCACCCATGATTTCCCTGATCTGTACGATCTCCGGTTCCATACCAACCAGTGGGAAAGTTCCGGAGTGGCGGCGCAAATGGAAACCAACCGTACGGCAAGTGTCATTTCCCTCAGCGGACGGATGACCAGCGAAACCGGCAAGGCGATTCTTGTCACCATCATCCGTCGCGTCTATGACGAACAAGGCAACAATCTGGGCTATGTGATCGTCGAGGTGTTTACCGACGCGGCGGAAGCGATCCTTGACCGGGATTCGACGCTCTCCGACGAGTTGGTGATCGACCCCCACCGCTTCTACGCCAAATCGTTGGCCAACCCCTCTCTTGTCGGAGGGTTCGACAAGTTCCCGTACCTTGCGGCGGTGACCAATCCGGAAGAAGGCGTCTCTACATCGGGCAACACCATTGTGGCCATCACGCCGATCAAGAACACCACGCTTTCTTTGGCGGGGGCGGTGTCCTCGGCGCCGTACGCCGGCAACCTCAGGCAGGTACTGCTCATCATGCTCCTGGCTTTGGGACTGGGGATTATCGTCTCGGTAGTGTTCGCCTCACTGTTCTCCCGCTCCCTTTCCAAACCGGTCAAACGGCTGGCCCAGTCGATGAAAGCGGTGGAAGACGGCAATCTCCAGGCACAGGTGGCGGACTCCCGGATTACGGAGATCAACCAGCTTGACCACTCGTTCAACGCCATGGTGCGGCAGATCACCAGCCTGATGGACCTGTCCAGGGAAGAGGAAGCCAAGCTCGCCGAAGCGGAACGGAAAGCGCTGGAAAGCCAGATGAACCCCCACTTCCTGTTCAACACGCTGAACACCATCAAGGCGCTTGCAAAGATCCACCACGAGGATGAGATCTACACCATTTCCATCAAACTGGGGAAACTGCTCCGCTCCACGGTGGATAACCATGAAAGCGAGTGTTCCATCAAGGAGAGCATGGAGCTGGTGGACAGCTACCTGACCATCCAGGAGATCCGCTTCGGAGAGAAACTCCACGTACAGGAATCCGTGGAGGAATCCACACGGGACGTGATGACCCCCAAGTTGATCATCCAGCCGATGGTGGAGAACGCCATCGTCCACGGACTGGAGCCCAAGGCGGGGGACTGGCACCTTTCCATCACCATCAGAGAACGTGGCGGGATCCTCTCCATCGTCATCCACGATGATGGCATCGGCTTCGACCGCTCCACCCTTCCCTCGGATCTGGATGAACTGGACGGCAGCGGGCACGTCGGGCTGTACAACACCTACCGGAGGCTGAAACTCCGCTACGAGGCCCAGGCTGCCTTCTCGTTGGAAAGCGAACCGGGTGGGGGCACGACGGTCACCATGCTGATGCCCGCAATCCACAAGCGGACGGAAACCGAAGACGACTACAAGGAAAGCAGCGCGTCCCGGGAATCCGAGGAGCGATAGTCATACAGCACGGTGCGCATCCCCACCTGGGAAGCCGCCTGGATATTGCATTCGTAATCATCTATGAACCACGCTTGGCCTGCGGTATAGCCTTCCTTCTGGAGAATGTACCGGTAGTACTCCGGTTCCGGCTTGGACAGGCGGATCACATGGGAGGGATAGGTGGCGTCAAACAGTTCGTCCGTCAGCCCCATCCCGGAAAGAATATCCCAGTGGGGGCCGAAGGTATTGGAACCACAGACCACCCTCTCTCCCCGTCCTCTGAGCCGCCGAATGACCTGGATGGCGTCCTCGTTGGGACGAGGATGGAAAAACGTCGCGAACGGCTCATCGGAAATGGTCACGCCAAAACGGCGTTGCCAGTGCTCCCAATAGGCGCGTGTGGGAAGGGAACCTTCCATCAACGGGACTTCATACGCCCGAAAATCCGCAAGGAACGCGTCCTTGTCCACCCGATCCTGATAGGCGTCGATGATCGCCTCCAGACAATGGATATGGGTGATGACGACATTGCCCATGTCAAACACATACAACATACCAACTCCTCTTATTTCCGTTCATCAAGCAATTCCTGCAGGTTCGCCTTCAGCGTGACATACGCCTTCTGTGGTGAGACTCCGGAAAGCATCACGGACTCCACGGCATTTCCCAAAAGCTCTTGGATCCGGGCGCTGTCAGAGCCATGATACACCATGTGGCTGCGCGAAAGATCATGGAGAAACACGTTTCCATAAGGAAGATCACGGAACGCCCGGGAGTAGACCACTTCCCGGGTGGGTTGGACGAGCGACGCCCTTTCCAGATACTGGTCTCCGTGATCAAGCAGGAAACCGATCAACTTCCACGCAGCCTTTTGCGTCCGTAGATCGCTTTTCGCGTTGACCATCAGATAATGGACGTAGGCGGAAGCGGACACCTCGTTGACGGCATGCGCAAACTGGGGGAATGGAACGACCATCCACTGCCCGCTCTGATAAAATTCGGGATACTGTTTGCGCATCCGGCTTTCCTGGTACAGTCCGGAGAGCGCCATCGCCGCGGTGGCGTCACCTCCAGCGAATGACGAGCGGGCGTTCTTGTACGTGGGGGAGCCAAGGTTCACCCCCCCAGGCCCCCACGCCTGCATGAACGACAACACCGAGATCCACGCGTCCTCCCCGACAACGGCCGTCTTCCCATCCGCGCTGACCAAGGCGCCCCCGAGCTGTTCCACCATCGGGACAAGGAAGTTCAGATAATACGGATAACGAAAATCAAAGCCCCGTTTCTTCAACACGGCGCCATCCCGCACCACCATTTTCCGGGAAAGGGAAACAACATCCTCCCACGTGCGGGGATAATCCTTCTCAGCATCCAGCCCGATGGCGGAAAACGCGTTCTTGTTCAGGTACAGGCACCAGTTGGTGTATTCCAGGGGCAGCCCATAGATGTCATTCCTGACGGTGACCCCATCGAATACTCCATCGATATAGGTATCCAGCAGATCCTGCCGGGAATCGAACCCGGCGGCAAGGTAATCCACCGGAGCGACGTATCCCCGGGCGATCAACGGATACTCGCTTTCCACGGGAAGGTTGAACATGTCCGGCCCCTGGCCGGCGGCAAACGCCCTGGGGATCAGATCGATCATCTCCGAAGAGGTGTACTCCACACGATTGATCCGCACGTCGGGATTCCGCTGGATAAATTGGGCGATCAACTCCTGTTCTAGGGCCGCTCGCGCTTCATCCTGATGGGTCCAGTACGTAATGGTCACGGGAAGCGGCGTTTCCTCTTTTTTCCGCTGGCACGCGAAGAACAGCCACGCCACAAGCGGGATCACCGTAATGGCCAGCAAGATGATGGCGTACCGTTTCCTCATGCGTCCATGGTACTCCAATCCTTTGGATTTGCAAACGAATTTTCAGTCGATGACCACCGCGAAACCGGAAGCAGGCTCCACCGTGCCGACCACCACCGCGCCGGGCAATGCAGCCACCAAACGTTCCGCGTCCCCAGGAGGAAGAGAAAACAGCAAGCCACCGCTCGTCTGGGGATCGCAGAGCAGGTCCTTCAGATTCTGGGGAATACGCTCGGCGAACGACACATGGGGGGAGACATAATCAAGGTTGTGGTACATCCCCTCGGGAAGCAGGCCGTAGGAGGCGGCTTCCAATGCGCCAGGCAGGATAGGGACCGCGGCGGAATGGATGTGGAAGGTCACCCCGCTTGCCTGAGCCATCTGCATGCCGTGTCCCAACAGGGAGAAACCGGTCACATCGGTGGCGGCATGGACGGACAAGGGCCGCGCCGCGTCCCGCGCCTTCTTGTTCAGCGTGGTCATGCTGGCGACCGCTCCTTCCAGATACACCGGATCATCCAGCATTTCCGCTTTCGCCGCGGTGACGATCACCCCGATGCCCAGCGGTTTGGTCAGTATCAGAACATCACCCGGTTTCGAGCCTTTGTTTGACCAGATGGTCCCTTTCTTGGCGAAGGCGGTTACGCACAGCCCGTACTTCGGTACGGCGTCGCTGATGGTGTGCCCGCCGGCGATCACCGCGCCGCTCTCCGCGACCTTGTCCTGACCACCCCGGAGAATCTGCTCCATTACGGACAGTTCCAGACAAGAGGGGAAGCAGAGCAGGTTCATTGCCACGGCGGGCTCCGCCCCCATGGCGTAGATATCAGACAAGGCGTTGGCCGCGGCAACTTGGCCGAACGTGTACGGGTCGTCCACCATCGGTGGGAAAAAATCCACCGTCTCGATGGCCACCGTATCACCTTCCACCTGGTACACCAGAGCGTCATCGCTGGATTCGAACCCTTCCAGCAACCGGTCACTGTGCATCACCGGAAGTCGGGAGAGCGTGTCATGCAGTTTCTGGGGATCCAGCTTCGCGGCGCATCCGCTTACCTTCACCATACTGGTCAGTTTCACCATCACCCATGCCTCCATACACACACATACCCCTCCCCTTCCGGGCGGTACACGCCGTCAAGATCCGGGGAGGAGACACAATCCCACGAAGGAGCCGTGTAGACGACGCACGTCCCGCACGAGGCGGACAAGGAGCGGGGCACCGGCCTGAGGTAGGCTGCGCACCCCCGTTTCTCCACATCCGTCTTGAACCGCAACGCGCCATAATGGCTGAAGAACGTCGCCGTCCAAGTCTCCATTATTTCTTCAGATCCAGCGTCCAGCCATCCACCGTCACGGTGTATCCCACCGCTTTGGCGTACCGGGTGACATTCTCCAGCGCAGCGCGGTCATCCACCAGCACCTTCAGTTCCTCCGGCTTGTCAGCCAGCGCCTTCTTCGTCATAACCACCGGTTGGGGGCATGACAATCCCCTGGCGTCAATCTCACGCATATTGTTCCTTTCCTTTCTTCGTAATGATCATGCCGCACGCAACCAGGAATGCCAAGCATACGATCACCATGACCTTTCCGTTGGTCGTCGGTCCCTTGCCGGAAGAGGCCAGGGAGAAGTTGTGGGCGAACGCGGCGCCCATCACCATGCCAAGCACCGACATGGCGCTGTCCGTGTTCCCCTCACCGGCCAGGATCACCTGCCGGAGCGGGCAGCCACCCAGCATTACGGCGGCAAGCCCTACCACGGACATGCCGAGGAAGTTCCACAGGCCGGAAGTATGGGCCACCGGCTGGTCGGCGAACGAAAGATGGAACGTTCCCGTAGCCAGTGACCAGATCAACGTAAACAGGAAGATGAAGAGCGGAGCCATGATCAACGTAGAGTCCTTGAACAGGATCAGATCACGGATGCCACCGGCCATGCAAAGTCTGCTGCGCTGGGCAAGGGCGCCGACCAACAGTCCGATGATCAGGGAAGCGGCAACCGGCGCGTGCATCGCACCCGGTCCGGAACCCGCCTTGCTGAAGGCAAGCAACGTGGGGAACGCGAACAGGAGCACCAAAAGCACCACCTGCAGTCCGGAGAACACCGTTCCTTCCAAGCGTCCCAGCATCTGGCTGCGCCCCAACGAGAAACCTCTGTTGAGGAACAGCGTCCCGACCCACACGCCACCAGCAAACCCGAACAGACCGATCAAGGCGTTCAAGTCACCGGCGCCCAGACGGAGCACCATCCGAAGCGGGCATCCCAAGAACACCAGCGCTCCGACCATCA
This sequence comes from Sphaerochaeta sp., assembly GCA_022482495.1. NCBI lineage: Bacteria > Pseudomonadati > Spirochaetota > Spirochaetia > Spirochaetales > Sphaerochaetaceae > Sphaerochaeta > Sphaerochaeta sp. The sequence continues at coordinate 20,771 of JAKVPA010000003.1, forward strand.
TGCAGAAGCCGAACAGAAATCGGAGCATCGGGGACGAACCGCCTCGCGGCTGGAATTCCCCTCGAGCCATGGAGAGGATGAACGCGCCCAGCACCATGGCGGGAATTTCCGGCCTGAGATACTGGACGGCGCCCGCGTTCTGCAGATGCAGAGAACCGGCGATATCCCGGATGAAACACGCGATGCAGAACCCCATGTTCTTGGGATTCCCCCACAACACCAACAACGCTGCGCCCAACCCCACCAAGACACCGGTAGCGGCGAGCACTTTCTTTTCCTTTGTGATCGTCATAGGCGCAGTATACCATTATGTTTTTCACCATGCAATGAAGTTTTTTAGGGTTCCTTCCACAATTCAGCCCTTGGATTCCCGGGAAGCAAAAACACGAAAGAACCACCCTTTCCCGGCAGGTGTCCCATCGTAGTCCGAAGAGTTTTAAAATATGGTAACGATTGTTGATGAAAGAAAGCTGGAGACATATTTGGGGTTCCATCACAACCAGTTCCTTTATCAGAAAGCCGGATATATCCTTTCCTATTTTCCCAAGATGAAACTTTCCAAATCCTTTTTCAAACGATGTCATTCCCATATTGGGAAAAGCATCCGGTATCTTTCCATGGATAATCGATGGGAGAATCCAATCTACCATGCATTCTGGCAACTCTACGCTCCAGAAGATCTTCTGAAGACGATGGAACAGGGAGCTAATGCAGATGTTTGATCTTTCCCTTTCGGAACTAACAAAAAAAGCAGAAGAATTGCACTTCGTACGTGACACCTTGGAAAAGGTGTTACGTCTGACTGAAATCCTGACGTATATTCATTCAAATTCCCGAATGAAGGACACACTTGCTTTGAAAGGTGGTACCGCAATCAACCTGACAGTGTTCAACCTCCCTCGTTTGTCAGTAGACATTGACCTGGATTACCATGCAGATCAGACACGAACAGAAATGATGACAACCAGAAAAGAAATCACAAAAGATTTGCCAACGTACAGGGAGAGCCAAGGATACACACGACACACAGGGAGTAAATCTTGGCATAGTCTGGATTCGTTTGTCTTCTCATATACCCATTAAGGAGGTAGAAGTGATAACCTTAACATCGAGATAACCTATTCATTACGCTCTCATATGTTTGATCCTGTTCTTAGGCCTTTGCTGATTGAAACAACATCCAAGAAACAAGAAGTGTGAACACGTATGCCTCTTGAAATGTATGTAGGAAAAACAAACGCCCTGCTCAATCGTGCGGCCACGCGTGATCTCTATGATACGTTTTATATGATACGACATCATCTTATTCCAGAAAATCTCTCTTCTACATTCCGAAAACGTATCGTCTTTTATACAGCGATTTCTTCAGAAACATCATCAATTTACGTTTGTTTTTTGGCTTGATTACCTTGTCGACTTCCCATTCAAATCTTCTCAATTTTCAGTGTAGATTCCAGTGTTCGCATAGAATTCATTCCAGTAAAAAGATAATCTCCTGAGCAACCAGGCAGAGACAGGACAAGGAAGGAAACCTCCCCTCTTATTCCTCTCAAAGGGACGGACACACCTGCAAGGGGACACGCATCCGGTGTCAGGTGCGCTCTCCACGTATGCTTTTGGGGATCGAAAAAGGCATGGCTTCTGATTTCCATTATCCGCCCACATCCGGAATGGCAAAAGACGGGATATTGCGCTACACTTGTGCCATGCGGCGGATCTATCTGGACAACGCAAGCACCTCATGGCCTAAAGCCCCCGGCGTCGGGAAGGCCATCACTGACTTTCTCTCAGGCAACGGGAGCAACGTCAACCGTGGCGCGTATTCCCATGCCTACGCGACGGAAGAACAGGTGATGGAAACCCGCCAGATGGTCGCGTCGCTGTTCTCCATCCCCGACCCCCGGCTGGTCACCTTCACGCTGAACGTAACCGAAGCGCTGAACTTTTTGATCAAAGGGCTGTTCCAGCCCGGTGACCACCTGCTGGTCTCCTCCATGGAACATAACGCCGTGATGCGTCCTCTGGTGCAAAGCGGCTTCCCGTTCACCCGCATTCCTTCCGATTCACAGGGCAGGATGCTCGTCGATCATCTGGAGGATCTCATCACGCCCCAGACCAAAGCCATCATCACCACCGCTGCAAGCAACGTCTGCGGCACCATCCAACCGCTTGCAGAGTTGTCTGAATTCGCCCGGCGGCACCATCTGCTTTTTTTGGTGGATACAGCGCAGGCCGTACCCTATCTGGATCTCTGTGGCATCCACGCCGACGCGTTCGCCTGGACGGGACACAAAGGACTGCTCGGCCCCCAGGGAGTCGGAGGGCTCGCGCTCACCGAAAAAATCGCCTCTACCATCGACCCGCTGGTCAGCGGCGGCACCGGCTCGTTCAGCGACAAGGAAACCATCCCAACCGTCCTTCCCGACCGGCTGGAAGCGGGGACGCAGAATCTGCCCGGCATCCTGGGACTGCACGCCGCCCTCACCTATCTGAAAGCCCATGGGAAGAAAGTGAAAGAAAGGGAATACCAGACAGGAGGAGCGCTGTTGGAAATCCTTATGGAACAACCGGGCGTCTCATTGGTCGGGCTTCCCACGATGGAAGGCCGTGTCCCGGTATTTTCCATCACCACACCGGGGAACGATCCCGCCGATGTGGCCTTTTCACTCGCCGATCGTTATGGAATCGAAACACGGGTGGGGTTGCATTGCGCGCCATCCGCCCATACCAGTCTCGGAACGTTCCCCGGAGGCACAATACGCTTCGCTCCGGGGCCGTTCACCACCGATGAGGATATCCTCGCCACCAAAGAAGCGTTGAAGGAGCTGATCCATGCATGAATACTATCGTCACCTGTCCCAATTTCTGAACAAGGACATCTGCAGCCGGACCACGGTGCTTTCCGGCCCCCACATCGGAGAAGAAGCGATCTCCATCGGGGACAAGCAGGTGCTTGCCAGTCCCCATTTTGAGCCCGAAGGAGCGCAGACGCTGACCGAACATCTGATCCCCAAACCGCACCTGGTGCTGTTTGGAGGCGGCCATGTATCCCTGGCGCTGTACCAGCTGGGCGTTTTGCAGGAAATGCCGATGGACGCCTACGACGACCGGGAGGAATTCGCCAACCAGGCGCGCTTTCCCAAGGCGACCGTCCACTGCATGCCCTTCGACCAGCTCCCCCAGCACCCCATCACGTTCCCCGGGGCGTACGTGGTCATCGCGACCCATGGACATCTGTTCGACCGGCAGTGCCTGGCCTACTCTCTCCGGCAACCCCATGCCTACATCGGCATGATCGGCAGCAGGGCGAAGGTGGCGTTCACCTTCGACGCGCTGAGGAAGGAAGGGTTCACCGACGAAGAACTCTCTTCGGTGCACGCCCCCATCGGACTTGCCATCGGCGGAAACAGCCCGGCGGAGATCGCCGTGTCCATCATGGCCCAGATCATCTCCATCTACGCCAAGGATCCCGGTCGTGTGTTGATCGACCCGACGGTGCTTGCCGCTGCCACCTCCTGTGAAACGGACGGCGTGTTGGTCCGCGTGCTTGAGAAAACCGGCTCCTCCCCGGCGACTCCTGGAGCGATGATGCTGGTCACCAAGGACAACGTCATCGGAACGGTGGGGGGAGGATCAGTGGAGAAACGGGCCATCGACAAGGCAAGGGCGCTCAAAGCGAACATGATCGACGCAGAGGACCTCGGTCCCCATGGAGACGCCGGTATGGTCTGCGGCGGCGCGGTGAAGCTTCTCTACACCCGGCTCTGGTAACAGCGGTTTTCCTGTACCGATCCCCACAGGATGGGATAGGGAGCGTGGAGGGACAAACTCTTCTCCCTCTCCGTCTCCTCTATCGCGTCGTACTGGTTGCAGAGGATCAAGCAGGAGCGTTGGGCTGAAAAACCTTTCCTCACCCCTTGTGGCGTATCGATCAGATGCTGCAGATAGGGGAAATCCACCGTTTTCTCCCCCGTCTCACCAAAACACACCTCCTTCCGCGGTTGTCCAATGGCTGACAACCCAAGTACGGCGATCACCGTGTCGGTGAACGAAGGGATCACCGGATCCCGCTCCGTATGGAGTTTCAACGGAAGACGACGCGCGCCATCCGCCTCGATCAACGTGATGTCATACCGGAAGGAAAGGTTGTGGATACTCTCCAAGGAAGGAGCAATCGCTTTGGGAAGAGAGGGATGAGGGTCGGCGAACCAGACCGTCTCGCCGGGATGGGGAAAGTAGGAGGAAACCTCCGAATCTCCGAAGAAGTACCGGTCAGCGGAAAACCCAAAGCCTTCGGGGGTCTGCATCTTCGTGGTGGTCGTCAAAAGCACCCGCTTTCCCAAACCCCGGTAATACCGCCCCAGAAGGGCAAGCAGACTGGTCTTCCCCCCGGCTCCGGTGATGGCGATGACCTTCCCACGCGCCAACGTGCCGATCGTTTCGTCCAAACGCGTCATGCATCCATCATCCAAAGCGCTTCGCCATCCGTCAACCCTTGCGGGACTCGTACACCTCCGCGCCGCCCAGGAAGTATTTGGACAGGAAGCCGAACAGGATGAACATCGGGATGGACGCCAGGAGTGCGCATGCCATCATGGCTCCCTCGTCCGTCTGCTTCTCCTCGCTGAACTTGGTGATGTACAACGGGATGGTCTTCATCTTCTCACTCTGTGACACCAACAACGGCCAGAGCAGGTTGTCCCACTGGTTGCGGAACGAGAGGATTCCCAGCGTGGCCACCACCGGCGTGCAGTTGGGAAGCACGATCCTCCAGTAGATGGAGAACTCCCCTAGCCCGTCCACACGGCTGGCGTCCAGATACTCGCTGGGGAACGTGATCAAATACTGGCGCATCTGGAACACCCCAAAGGCGGAGACGAGGAACGGGATGATCAAGCCACGGTACGTGTCCATGATCTTCATCGAAGATGCGACCATGTACAGAGGGATCATGATGGCCTCAAACGGGATCATCATCGTCGCCATGATGGCCATGAACACGAACGTCCGTCCCTTGAACTTGAACTTGGCAAGTCCGTATCCGCACAACGATGCCAACAGGACGGTGGTGGCGGCGTCGGTGAGCGCCACGACCAACGAGTTCCAGATGTTACGGAGGAACACCGGATTATTGTTGTTGCCGTAGATCGCCTTGTGGAAGTTGGTCAGAAACGTACGGTCCTGCGTTAGAAAATACGACCTGGAAGGGATCCAATTGAACGGCATGGTGAGGATCTGCTTGGCGTCCATGAAGGAAGCCACCACCATGAACAGGATGGGAAGAATGGTGAAACACATCACGATAAGCAGGAGAATCCACGCCACCACTTCTCCCACACTCACCCGGCCGACATAAGTATTGCTTGCCATATCCGCCTCCTAGTACTCGACGTCGTCGCTCTTGGAAGCGGCGAACTGCAGATAGGTGAGCGCCAGCATGATGACGAACAGGATGATGGACATGGCCGAAGCCCGCCCCAACTTCCCGTTGCGCACCCCAGTGTAATAGATGTTCATCGTGATCACGTCGATCGGCCCTCGCGCCGCTCCGTTCTGCACGAACATGTACTGCGTGCTGAACGTTTTCAGGCACTGCAGCATCGCCATGATGGAAACCAGCACCACCGTCGGTTTGAGCAGTGGCAGCGTGATGCGCCAGAACGTATGCCAACGACTGGAACCATCGACGATGGCCGCCTCGTAGAGCGTCGGAGGAATCGACGCCAGACCAGTGATGAACAGAATGACGAAATAGCCGATGTATTTCCAGAAATAGACAATCATGGTGGACCATTGCAACATACCGTCATCCGTCAACCATCGATAGTCCACCCCATGGGTCATCAACAGATGGTTGGAAAACTGGTTGACCAGTCCCCTCGGATTGAACAAGATCATCCAGATGGACGCGGCGACCACCGACGAGAGGACTGCGGGCATGTAGAACGCGATCTGGAAAAAACCACGTTGGCCAGGTTGTCTGAGTTGCATCATCAACGTGGCGAGGATCAAGGAGATCACCACCATGGGGATGAAGGTCCCCAACGTGAAGGTGAAGGTCGCCCGCATCGAATTGAGCAGCGGGAAACCGGCGTTCTCCTGGGTGAACAGATACACGTAGTTCTGCAACCCCACCCACTTGCTGGTACGGGCGATGGCCTGCCGGTTGGTGAAACTGGTCAGAAGCGCATTGATGATCGGATAAAAGCTGAACACCGCGAAAAACACCAGGCAGGGGACGGTAAACAAAAATCCCCATTTCGCCTGCTTGCGTTCAATACTGTACGTTTTTTGCTTGGCCATAACACCTCTCCCCATACATATCACCGAAAAAATGGAAAGCGAGGGGCGTTTCCACCCCTCGCGCCTTACGAAGAAATCACACTTCGTTGATCAATTCCTGCACCGTCTTCTTCAACTCGTTGTAGGCGTCTTCCGGAGCTTTCTTCTGAATCATCACCGCCTTGACGGCAGCGGTGAGCGCTTCCTGGATAGCGCTGGAGTTGGCTCCATAGTACACCACGTGGGCCCGTTCCATATCGGAGCGGAACACATCGGAGTACGGCAGGTTCTTGAACGTATCACTTTCCATCAGCTTGTTCGTCGGCTGGAGCAACTGCACTTCGGTCAGATACTCCTCACCGTGGGAAAGCATGTAGGCGATGAACTGCCAGGCGACTTTCTGCGTCCGCTTGTCCGCGTCGGCGTTGACCATGTAGTAGTGGCCGTAGTAGTTGCAGGCGCCATCGGCGACGGCATCCTTGAACTTGGGATACGGAATGACCATCCAGTCTCCGCTGTCGTAGAACGACGGGTTCTCCGATTTGATGCGGGACTGCTGGTACAGGCCGGAAGAACACATGGCCACTTCCCCGTTGTCCTTGTCAAACACCTTGCGGGCTGCGGTCAACGTCGGAGATCCCAGGTTCAGCCCATCCGGGCCCCACTGCTGCAGGAACGTGAAGAACTTCACCCACGCGTCCTTGTTGACAATCGCTTCCTTGCCATCGTCGCTGACCAGTTTTCCACCCAGCTGCTCCACCATCGGAACCATGTTCTCCAGGTTGTAGCCATAGCGGAAATCGTAGCCACGGCTCTTCAGGATGTCCCCATCCCGTTTGACCAGTTTCTGGTTGACGGTGACCATGTCCTCCCAGGTCTTCGGATAATCCTTCTCAGGATCCAACCCGGCTTCCCGGAACGCCCGCTTGTTGACGTAAATAGCCCAGTTGGTCAATTCCATCGGAAGTCCATACACCTGGCCTTCATAGGTGACCGGATCCATCGTCTTGGGCGCGTAGGCGGCGATGACGTCCTTGGCGTCCTTGTAACCTGTGGCCGCGTAGTCCATCGGGGCGACACGACCGGCTACGATGTACGGGTATTCCTCATTCACCTGCAGATTGAAGATCGTCGGCCCCTTGCCGGCGGCGAAACTGGTCTGAACCAACTCCACCATCTTTCCGGATGCCTGACGGGTCACGTTGATGGTTACATTGGGATGCGCCTGCTGGAATTCCTGGATGTACCGGTCTTCCAGTTTCTGCCGCGCGGCATCCTCATGCGTCCAAAACTCAATCGTCACCGGGGAATTGTCCTCAGCGGCTTCCTTTGATCCTTGCGCGAAGACAGCCGGCGTGAGCAACGCCAGCGCCAAGAACAGCGCCATTCCTTTTTTCATACAAAGCCTCCCTGTATTCGGTATGTTCAGTGTAGGGGCAGAAGAAAGCGGCCGCAAGAAAACATTCTTGGTATTTCTTTAAGGCTTTGCGGAAAAAAGGTTCGGTTTTGAGAAAGCTCAAACAGTTTTGTAATTTTCTCCGTTATACATTGTCATCACTTTGTAATGTATGGAGATACGCGGAGAGTTTGTCAAACGTCTCTTCGGAGATATCGTGTTCGATCAAGCAGGCGTCATGCTCGGCGACCTTGCCATCCACCCCGAGCACCTCATGGAAGAACCGGGTGAGCATCTTGTGGCGCCCATACATCCTGCTGGCCACTTCCCTGCCCTTGTCCGTCAGCTTGATGTCCCCATAGCTGGGACGCACCACGTAGCCGCCATCCATCAGGTTCTGCATGGCACGACTTACCGAAGGCTTGGAAAGCCCAAGCCTGTTGGCCACGTCGGTGGTACGGACGACGCCGTGTTCCTCCTCAATGGCAAGCACCGCCTCAAGATAGTCCTCGCCACTTTTGTGCATATATGCAACGTACCATATTTCCGGCCGGTTGTCACTTCTTCCTTGACGGTAAAGTTTGTTTATGCTAACTTTTTAGTATGAAGAAAACCGTAGGAGGTCTCACGTTGGGGGAAACGGGCACCGTCGATACGATCGTCGCGCCCAAACCGCTGAAACGCAGACTGATGGACATGGGATTCACCCGAGGGGTTGCCGTGAAAATGGTCAAGGTAGCGCCGTTGGGAGACCCGATCGAAGTGGAGCTGAGAGGGTACAATCTCTGTCTGAGGAAAGCCGAAGGAGACCACATCTCCCTGCAGGAAACCAAATGACCACCCTGGCTCTGGTAGGAAACCCCAACTGCGGCAAGACCACCCTGTTCAACCAACTGACGGGAACGACGGCGTACGTCGGCAACTGGCCGGGCGTCACCGTAGAGAAGAAGGAAGGGTTGTATCATGGGATGCGGATCCTGGATCTTCCCGGCATCTATTCCCTGTCCCCCTACTCTCCGGAAGAGAAAATCGCCCGTCGGTACATTCTGGACGAACAACCGGATCTGATCATCGACGTCATTGACTCCACCAATCTGGAGCGCAGCCTGTACCTGACCACCCAACTGGTCGAACTGGGGCGTCCGGTGATTCTGGCGCTGAACATGACGGACCTGTTGGAAAAGAACGGCATCACCATTGACGCGAAAAAACTTTCCATGCTGTTCAATTGTCCCGCCATCCAGCTCTCCGCGTCCAAGAACAAAGGTCTGGAACATTTTGAAGAGACCATACGGCAGACACTCTCCAGCGGCAAGCTCCCCGCCTGTCCGTTGTTCTCCAACACGGTGGAACGATACATCACGCCGATCATCGCCGATGATTACCTGCACAATCTTCCCCAGGGACGCCCGATGCGCTGGGCCGCCATCAAGCTGATCGAACAGGATGAACTGTTCCTCTCCTCCATGCCACCCGTCCCCGCCACCACCCAGAAGTTGATCGACCAGGCGCGCGCCGCGCTGACCGTCACCTACGATGATGACCCGGAAGCGGTGATCATCGACCAGCGGTACAAGGTGGCGGAGAAAATCTGCGCCGCCTGCCAGACTACCGTAAAAAAAGAACAACGATTCTCACTGGACCGCATCGCCACCAGCAAGTACGGCGCCATCCCGCTGTTCGCCTTGGTGATGGCCGGGGTGTTCTACTTTTCCATCCAGCTGGTCGGCGGCATCACCACTCCCCTGATCGAACAGTTCTTTGACTTCATCAACACCCACTTGGACGCGTTCCTTTCCTCGATCGGCGTGGTACCGATCCTCCGAGGACTTCTGGTCAACGGCATCATCGGAGGCGTCGGTTCCGTCCTGACCTTTGTTCCCCAATTGTTCGTTCTGTTTCTCTTATTGAGCATTCTGGAAGACTGCGGGTACATGGCCCGCATCGCGTTCATCATGGACCGGATCATGCGCTCCATCGGCTTGTCCGGCAAATCGATCATCCCGCTGGTCATCGGTACGGGATGCTCCGTACCCGCCATCATGTGCAGCCGGACGATTGAGCACCAGCGGGAGCGTGAACTGACGGTGATCGTCACCCCATTCATCCCCTGCGGCGCCAAGATGCCCACCTTCGCCTTGTTCATTGCCTTCTTCTTTCCCGGCAAATGGTACATCGCCCCCCTGATCTACTTCCTGGGCATCCTCAGTGTGATCATCACCGGGTTGATCAGCCAAAAGCTGGACAAGCACAAAGAGACCAACGCGTTCATCCTGGAACTGCCCCACTACCAGGTCCCTACGGTGAAGAACGTCTGGCTGCAGACCAAAGAGCGGATCGCAGGCTTCGTCCACAAGGCGGGCACCATCATTTTGCTCGCGTCGGCGGGCATCTACGTGCTGCAATCCTTCTCCTTCACCCTGCAACCGGTATCGGCCGACCAGAGCATTCTGGCCACCATCGGCAGAATCGTCGCCCCGATCTTCAAACCGTTGGGCTTCGGCACCTGGCAGGCGGCGGTGGCGCTCCTTACCGGGATCGCCGCCAAAGAAAGCATCGTCAGCACCCTGACGGTGACGATGGGAGGAGCGGCACTCTCCTCCGTCTTCACCACCCGCTTGGCGCTCTCCTTCATGGCCTTCGTCTTGCTTTCCACCCCTTGTGTCGCGGCGCAGACGGCCATGTTCAAGGAACTGGGCAGTGACAAACGGAAGTTCTGGAGGGCGGTGGGGTACCAAATGGGATTTGCCTACCTGGTCGCCCTGTTGATATATTGGGCAGGAGGCATGATGGTATGACGGTATTGGCGAACATTATCGTAGGACTGGTCATCGCGTTCCTGCTCTTTCTGGCCATCCGTTCGGTGGTCAGGCAGAACCGCTCCAACAGCTGCGGCTCCTGCACGCGGTGCGCGGCAAGCAGTGACGGCAAGCATACCTGTCCCCCCAGCGGATGCGCGGGATGCCCGTTCGCCGGGAATTGCCATAAATAAATATACATTCATTAGCATATTTATGCAAAAAGACTGGAATAAAACGCCGGGAAACCGTACAATCGTGGCATATCATTCAGGAAAGGGGTTTCCTATGAAAAAACAGATTTTGGTAGCCATCATGGCGCTTTGTATGGTGTCGACGCTGTTTGCCCAAGGCAACAAAGAGCAGACAACGACCGACAATTCCTTGCAGAAGGTTCTGGACAAGGGTGAGTTCGTCCTTGGTCTGGACGATTCGTTCCCACCGATGGGATTCCGTGACGAGAACAACGAGATCGTTGGATTCGACATCGATTTCGCCCGTGAGGTGTGCAACCGGCTGGGCGTGAAGCTGGTCTGCCAGCCGATCGACTGGAACGCCAAGGAGCAGGAGCTGAACACCGGCAACATCGACTGCATCTGGAACGGATTCACCATCACCGACGAACGGAAGGCCAACATGGCTTTCACGGAACCCTACGTGGACAACGCCCAGGTGGTTGTCGTCAAAGGCGATTCCCCGGTGAAGACACTGGCCGACCTGAAAGGCAAGAAGATCGGACTGCAGGCGGGCTCCTCCGCCCAGGAAGCGGTGGACGACACCCCGGATTTCAAGAGCAGCCTGAAGGAGATCGTCGAGTTCAAGGACAACCTCACCGCCCTGATGGACCTTGAGATCGGTGGAGTCGACGGCGTCGTTCTTGACCTGCTTGTCGCCAACGACAACATCAACCGCAGCGGCAAAGACTTCCGGATCCTCCCCGAAGGACTGTCCAAAGAGTCCTACGGCGTCGGTTTCCGCAAGAACGACATCGCTTTGAGGGACGCCGTGCAGGCGCAGATGGAAGCGATGGCCAAGGACGGCAGTCTTGCCAAGATCGCCACTAAGTGGTTCGGCGCTGACATCACCGTCATCGGCAAATAACAGAACAATCTTGTCAACGACTCCCGGGAAACCGGGAGTTTTTCTTTTCCAGGAAAGAATCCCGCCACTTCCGTTCCCTTCCCTAGGCAAGTTTTTTCCTTTGGTGTATGATTCGGTATGTTTATTCCTTGGGTATGCATTTTGCCGCCAAGGAAATCCTTTAGGAAGGTATGGGTTTCATGGGACCATTACTGCTGCAAATGCTCAAGGCGACCGGAACATCGTTGGAAATCTTTTTCCTGACGCTGCTGTTCGCCCTGCCACTGGGGATGCTGGTCGCCCGGGGGCGCATGGCGAAGAACCGCGTGGTCTCCTGGCTGGTCAACGTGTACATCATGATCATGCGCGGGACCCCGTTGATCCTCCAGTTGATCTTCGTCTACTTCGCCCCGTACTACATCTTCCACGCATCCTACGACCGGTTCACCGCCGTAATCATCGCGTTCGTCATCAACTACGCCGCCTACTTCGCCGAGATCTACCGCGGAGGCGTTCAGTCCATCCCCAAAGGCCAGTATGAAGCCAGTTCCGTGCTAGGGTTCACCAAAGCCCACACCTTCTTCCGCATCATTCTCCCCCAAGTGGTCAAACGCATCATGGCGGCGATGGGAAATGAGGTGATCACCTTGGTGAAGGACACCGCCCTGGCCCAGACCATCGGGGTCGCCGAGCTGTTCCGCGTGGCGCAGAACGCCTCGGCCCGCCAGTTCTCCACCACTCCGATCTTCATCGCCGGCCTGTTCTACTTCGTGATGAACGGCCTGGTTTCCAAAACCTTCGACCACATCGAGCGCAAGCTCGCCTATTACAACTGAGGCACCTATGGAAGAAATCATCACCGTCCGACACGTTCAGAAACATTTCGGGGACCTGGGAGTATTGAAAGACATCTCCTTCAGCCTGCAGAAGGGTGAAGTCCTGTCCATCATCGGGCCGTCAGGATCAGGAAAGAGCACCCTCCTTCGCTGCATCACCCAATTGGAGAAGATCGACGGCGGGGAGATCGACATCTGCGGAGAGCGGATGGCATCCACCACCAACGGGGTGGTCACTTACGCGAACAAAGAAAAACTCAGGCACATCCGCCTGCAGTGCGGTCTGGTCTTTCAGAACTTCAACCTGTTCCCCCATATGTCCGTGCTGACCAACATCACCGAAGCCCAGCGGTTTGTTCTGAAGAAGAGCAAGGAAGAAGCGGAGAAAACCGCCATGGCGCTGTTGGAGAAGATGGGACTGACGGACAAGGCATCCGCCTACCCCTGCCAGCTGTCCGGAGGCCAGCAGCAACGGGTCTCCATCGCCCGCGCCCTGGCGCTGAACCCCCAGGTGCTCTGCTTCGACGAACCCACCTCGGCGCTGGATCCCGAACTGACCGGGGAAATCCTCAAGGTGATCAAAGCGCTGGCCAAAGAGAAGATGACCATGGTGGTGGTCACCCACGAGATGCAGTTCGCCCGGGAAGTGTCGGACAACGTGATCTTCATGGACGATGGCGTGATCGTCGAACAAGGCGCTCCGGGGGAGATCTTTGGGAATCCCAAGAACCAACGCACCCAGAAGTTCCTGCTCAGATACGAGCAATAAACGGAGAACCCGCCACCACTCCGGTCGGCTTTCCATCCTGACAGGCAACGCGCCCGTTGACCAGAACAGAGTCCAGCCCGATGATCGGCGCGACCGGCTTGTCCATCGTAGCCGTATCCTGGATGGTCTTTGGATCGAACAGGACAAGGTCCGCCTTCATTCCTTCCTTCACCATTCCCCGATCAGTCATCCCAAGCCTTCCCGCAGCCAGGGCGGTCATCTTGCGGATCAGATCCTTCCAGGGAACGACCTTCAATTCCCTTCCATAGCGGGAGAGCAGATGCACGGCCGCGTTGGTGGAACGGGGATGCCACAGAGAGCCGGCATACAGGGCATCGGAACCGAAGGCCATCAACGGATGGGTAAGGATGCGGATCAACGACGCTTCGCTCTGCGTGGTGTCCGCCATCAGGGCGATGCCCGTCTCCTCGGAGAGCAGACCGAACAGCATGGTGAAGGGATCCGTCTTCCGCTCGTCGGCCACATCCTGAAGCGTGTGCATCCGAAGTTCGGGATGATGATCCAGCGCCAGGATGGTGATCTCCCCGAACCCCACCATTTGGGTGATGCTGTCCCACCCATCAGGCTTCTCCATCTCCCGACGCATCGTTTTCCTGTCTGATGGATTGTGCAACGCGGAAAGAAGCTCCTCCCTTGGCAAGCGGAGGTAATCAGGAGGCAACAGACTGAACAGGCTGGTGGAGCCATAGGTATACGGATATTGGTCAAACGTCACCCGTACGCCGTTGTCCTTGGCTCCTTCGATCATCTCCAGCATCCGGCCCACCTTGCCTTGGTTTCCCCTCCCGATGGCCTTCAGATGGCTGACTTCCAGCCGGACACCGGTCTTTTTGGCCAAGGAAAGCACTTCCGCAAGCGAAGGGATGACATCATCCCCTTCGCACCGGTGATGGACGGCGAACAGCCGGTCATGCTTCGCCGTGGTGGAAAGAAGGGCACGGAGTTCCCTGGCATCCGCGTACATGCACGGAGCGTAGTACAGACCGGTGGAAAAACCGACACATCCCTGTCGGAACGCTTCTTCCAACAGAGATGTCATTCGTTTCAGCTCCTCATCCGTCGCCACCCGGTTGGGATTTCCCTGAAGTGCGGTGCATCGGAGCGCGCTGTGGCTGACCAGGAACGCCATGTTGGTTCCCGTACCGCTCTGGGCAAGACGATCCAGATACGCCTGGAAAGACGACCAATAGGACTCCTTCCATGCCCCCAGCACATCCTCGTTCAACGCCTTCTGGATGGAATCATCCCGCGGGGATGGATATACCCCCACCCCGCAGTTTCCGCTCACCTCGCTGGTGATCCCCTGCCCGACCTTGGCCCGCATGGCGGGATCCCTGAGGACTTCAAGCTCACTGTGGGCATGGATGTCGATGAACCCCGGGCAGAGGATCTTCCCCGACGCGTCGACGGCCCCCGGTTGGTCAATGGTTCCGATCCGGGCGATCACGCCATCCTTCACGCCGACATCAGCCACATACGGTTCCGCTCCCGAGCCATCCACCACGGTGGCATGGGAGAACACCAGGTCAAACATGGTTGTCTTTCCTCCGAAGGAGCAGCGACAACACGCGCCGGATGGAAGTCTCGAACAAGGCGATCACATCCTGGTAGTTGCCACGCCGGCGGGTCAGCGCGAGATCGGCGTTCAGTTCCGGAACACCCTCTTTGGGGATCACCGGAGGCGGATAGCCGCCGGAAAGCAGTTCGCACGCCATGGCAAGCAGGGCGAAAAGTCCATCATGCTCGCCGAACGGCCGGATGCGCGTCAGCTCCCCGAACAGAAACGCCGAGCGTACCAGCGGGTGGAGCATCTGCCATTCCTTGTCATACTGGTAAAGCAGAATGGCCATCTGCTGTCCGATGGAGAACACCGCGTCATCCGTCGACCCGCCGGCGGGGATGGATGCCTTGCGGTACGTGCCGAGGTTCAGGTCATCGATACCGGAAAGCAGGGTCCGATACATCCCTTTCAGTTTCATTTCGGAGAGATATGGATCATCATGCGGCATGGCGGGGATCGGGCCAAGCCCCGTCTCCTGGATACACCGAAGAAGCATGGTGCGGGCGTTCAGGCAAAGGAGCGCCACCGATTGGTCCATTCCCATGGGGAATGAGCCATCAAACAGCTGGGAAACCTGGGACGGAGAAACATCCATCCCATCCAACAGCAACGCACCGGAGAGGAAATCAGGGAGCAACGAGCCGATGGTACGCCAAACGAATCCCTGGTCTTCCTTGCGGCTGCGGAACTCCTCCGCCATCGCGTCCAACGCCGCGTAGTTCGCAGCGCCCGGGCGGAGCCCGACGTTCTTGATGCGCCGTAATCTTCTGCCATCCTGTGGCTTCGGGGCGTCGTACGGGATGTTCCATCCCCAGCCGTTCCGGATTACGCCATCCACCCGTCCTTCACTGCAGAGGATACGCACCCTCCGCTCCGTCAGTCCCCACTTGTCCGCGGCGGTCTTGACGTTCATGTATTGCATCGTCGCCATACCCATAGGTGTACCATGATGGCGACAAACAGGCAACGGGAAAGTCGCTTTACCCTCTTTGCCATTTCTCGGATAATATCCCTTCGGAGGAGTCATGGAACGGTATGATGTGGTGATCGTCGGCAGCGGACCGGCGGGTATGGGCGCGGCGTTCGCCCTGAAGGGGCGTAATCCCAACCTGTCCATTTTGATGATGGACAAGGAGAAGTTTTCCACCGGAGGGATGCGCAACGACTGCAAGATGAACTTCACCTATCCCATCGGCTTCCCCACCGAGTACTGGACGGAAGAAGAAGCCAACCGCTATCTGGAGGAAGTCATCGCGTTCCTCAACCCCAAATTCTTGGATAAAACCAATGTGGGGCGATACCAGGCGCGGGCGGAGAAACTGGGATGCGGACTGCTGTCCATCCGCCAGACCCACCTGGGAACTGATGGGGGCCTTCAGTTGATCAAAGAACTGCTGGCCCGCCTCTCCTCGTTGGGCGTGGAGCTTTCCCTGGGAGAGGAGATGACCCGGGTGGATGAAGCGAACAAGATCATCCGCACCCAGAAGCGGGAGATCGGGTATCGGGCGCTCCTCGTCGCCCCGGGCCGGCACGGCTTCCAGTTTCTGCAGGATCTGATGCGTTCCCTCTCCGTTCCCTACGTGGACAACATCGTGGACATTGGCATCCGGGTGGAGACCCGCATCGAGCACTACCCGATCGTCACCGATTACTATGACCCGAAGTTCTATTTCCCCGAAAAAGTCAGGACGTTCTGTACCAACAGCGGCAACGCCCACGTGGTGCAGGAACGGTACGTGACCTCACGGGGAGACGTCTGGTACTCCGTCAACGGGCACGCCTACTCCGCCCACAAGGAGACGAACAACGGACTCGGTGAACTTCGCCATTCTGAAGACCGTCAAGTTCACCCATCCGCTGGCAAGTGGCCAGCAGTTCGCCGAGAACCTCGGCTTACAGGCCGCCTTGATGGGTGGTGGCAAACCGTTGATGCAACGTGTCGGGGATTTCCGCATGGGCTCTCGCAGCAAGGAAGAGACGTTCAACAATGACCTGTACGATTTCGCCCCCACGTTGAAAGCCAGCCCGGGAGACATCTCTCTGGCCATGCCGGCGAAAATCCTCCGGTGCATCTGGAAAGCGATGAAGAACCTGGACACCATCGTGCCCGGTGTACTCCACCCCTCCACCATCATGTACTATCCGGAGATCAAATGCTACGCCAACAAACCAGAGTATTTGGACGAACACTTCCGGGTGAAAGAGGACATCTGGTTCGCCGGGGATGGCGCGGGATGCTCACGAGGCATCACCGGAGCGTGGGCTTCGGGAATCCGCGCCGCCGAAGGCATCGCCTCTTATCTGGAGTAATCGAAGCGCCGTTCCAACCAGGTATCACACAGGCCGACCCACGCCACGTCAGCGGGATGCGGTGTGTTCACTTCCTCGTTGCACATGGAAAGCCCATGCCCGCCTTCCTGGAACAAATGGAGCTCGAATGGAATGTTGTGGGAACGGAGAGAAGAAGCGAGCAACATGCTGTTCTCAACGGGAACGGCCTCATCCTCCACCGTATGCCAGATGAAGAACGGAGGGGCGTCGTCAGGCACCTGGTTCTCCAGGGAGAACAGTTCCTTCAGCTTGGCGTCCCCACCCGTGACCCAGCCGACGCTCTCCTCATGACCGTATTTCCCGGTGGAGATCACCGGGTAGCAGAGCACACAGGCGTCCGGCCGGTTCAACTTGTCCGGATGCTTCCCCAACGCCGGGTTCCCGAACAACAGGGAAATGGACGCGGCCACATGACCTCCGGCGGAGAATCCCAAAACACAGATCCGGTTGGGATCACACAGCCAGGCGGTTGCGTGGGAGCGGATCTTTACCAGCGCGTCACTGGCCTCCAGAAGCGGTTCCATCGCCCCAGCGTCTTTTCCTACCGAGTAATCCAGAAGAAACACGTTGTACCCCTTGGAGAGGAAGTGCAACGCCACCGGGTCACGTTCCCGCCAAGAAAGGAAGCGGTACGCGCCACCGGCGCAAATCACCACACTGGGACGGATGTTCTTGATGCCACCGTCATCCACGTAATCCTGCAAGTATCCGGTAAGCGGGACCTCTTTGGGCCCCACACCAATCTGAATGATTTTCATGCTTCGCATCGTACCATGAGAAGCGGTTTTTTGCAAAGAACGCTATGTCCGCTTGATGGTATCCAGCAACGCGTCCAGACTCTGGTGGGTGACCCGCGGATTGAGCAAGGTGAACTTCAGGTAGGTTTTCCCTTTGTAGACCGTCTGCCCGATGATGGTTCCTTCCAGCAGCAACTTCCTCCGGATCGCCTTGATGCGCTCATCCGTCGCGCCATGCAGACGAAACACCACACTGCTCAACTCCGGCCTGGTCACCGCGTCAAAATCAGGATCGGCGAGGAGTCGTTCATACACGTACGTGGCATTCTCCACGCAGGTGTCGATGATGGCCCCGTACCCATCCTGCCCCTGGCACTGGAACGACACCCACACCTTCAGCGCGTCAAACCGCCGGGTGGTCTGCAGTGACTTGCCCACCAGATTGGTGTATCCATCCTCCTCGTCCTCTTCCCGGTTCAGGTAATCGGCGTGCAGCATGAACGGTTCCATATGCTTTCCGTCCTTGACCAAAATGGCGCTGCAACTGATGGGAAGCAGGAACATCTTGTGGAAATCCAGCGTGATGGAATCACACTGGGAAAGATTTCCCAGCCGGCTCCGGTATTTCTCAGAGAGGATCGTCGCGCTGCCGTACGCCGCGTCTGCGTGGCACCACATGCCGTTTTCCCGGCAGACCGAGGCGATGCCGTCCACCGGATCAATGCTCCCGTAGTCCGTCGTCCCGATGGTCGCCACGGCGCAGAACGGCAGGAGCCCAGCTTCCTTGTCCCTGCGTACCAAAGCCCGAAGGGCGTCCACGTTCATCCGGCAGGCGTCATCCACCGGCACTTTCACCACGGCGTCATATCCAAGCCCCAACAGATGGGCGCTCTTTTCCATGGAAAAGTGGGAGATCTCCGACACGTACATCCGAAGCGAGCGGAAATCGTCAGGAATCCCATGCTTCTTCACGTCCCACCCTCGTTTGCCGCAGAACCAATCCCGGGCAAGAAACAAACAGGAAAGGTTGGACTGGGTGCCTCCGCTGGTGAACGAGCCATCGGCATCCGGCCCGTACCCGTACAACGAAGTCAGTTGCTTGACCACCTCCACCTCGATCTCCGTGGCGATGGGGGACTGATCCCAGGAATCCATCGACTGGTTGAACACCGAAAGGATTACTTCAGTGGCAAGGGACTCCATCAACGCGGGACTGTGGAGGTGCGCCATGTAGCGGTCTGAATAGGTATGGACGAAGTTGGGAAGCACTTCCTTCTTCATCTTCTCCAGCACCGCCTCATATCCCATTCCATGAGAAGGAAGCAACGTATCCTGCAGGACAGCCTGTAATTGCTGAGGCGTCCTGCCGCCATACGCGCTGCCGTCGCAAGACGCGTCCAAAACGGCGTCGATGGTCTCTTCCATCATCTGCCGATAGCGCAGGTGTGACTGGGGATCCTCCGAAAGCAACAGCTCAGACTTTCTTGACATCAGCGTCCACCCTCCGGACCACGTCCTGGAAGATGTCCAGCATGGTATTCACTTCGTCATGGGTGACGTTGAGCGCCACCAAACACCGCATTACCGATCCCATACGGCCTCCCCGTTCCATGATCAACTTCTTCTCGAAACAGAGTTTCTGCACCCGGGCGGCGATATCCCCGTCATACAGCGGAACGCCCATGATGTCCTTCGGCCCGTTGGGATTGATGAATTCGATCCCGATCATCAACCCTCTGCCACGAACATCCCCGATGATGGAGACCTGCTGTTTCAACGCGTTCAGACGGGATTGGATCATCTCGCCCTTGACCCGCACATCCTCAAGGAACGCGGGATCAGAGACACGCTGCATCACCACCGTACCTGCCGCCATGGCAAGCTGGTCGCCACGGAACGTCCCGGTATGTGCGCCCGGTTTCCAGGTATCCAGTTCCTCACGGTACACCACAACGGAAAGCGGAAGCGAGCCGCCGACCGCCTTTCGACAGAAGAATGACATCCGGCACGATATCCCCGTACTGGAACGCGAAGAAGTCGCCACTGCGGCCGATGCCGCACTGAATCTCGTCGCAGATCAACGGGATGCCCAGCTCTTGGTCACCCTGCGCACCGTCTGGAGGAACTTCTTCGGCGCGGGAATCACCCCGCCCTCTCCCTGGATCGCCTCCAGGATCACCGCGGCGGGAAGCGGAATACCACTCTCAGGATCTTTCAACGCGCGCTCGAAGTAGGCGCAACAGGCGTCGACACCCGCTTCCCCGCCCAACCCGAACGGATCGCGGTAGGTGTACGGATACGGCATGAACTGCACGTAAGGCATCAAGCCCGAAACCGGGCTCTTCGCGGCCAGGTTTCCGGTCAACGACAGGGCGCCATGGCCCATTCCATGGAACGCTCCATGGAACGCCACCACCGACGTGCGGCCGGTGGCTGTCTTGCACAGCTTGATGGCTGCGTCCACCGCGTCGGTGCCACTGGGGCTGCAGAACTGGATTTTTGCGTGATCTTTCAATCCGGGAGGAAGCAGGCTGAACAGCGTTTCCACAAACCGGTCCTTCACCGGCGTGGTGATGTCCAGCGTATGAAGGGGAGCATCGCTCTGCAGCATGTCCACCATCACCTGATTCACTTCCGGATCATTGTGCCCAAGGGCCAACGTACCGGCTCCGCAGAGGAAATCAAGATATTTGTTTCCTTCCACGTCTTCCACCCAAACGCCCTTCGCCTTTTTCAGGGCGACGGGGAATTTCCTCGGATATGTCCGGGCGTTCGATTCTGTCTGATTCTGACGGTCAAGGTAGAATTGATTGGTGACTGTGCTCATGCTGTCCTTCTCTTCTTCAGTACGCGTTCCATCGCTGGATTGGCGCACCTGTTATCTTCCTTCTTCAAGATGGTTGTACCAAGTCTACGCGCGCCTATGAACCATAGGCAACGAGCACACGTATTATTATCACAAACGGGAGAAAAGAAAAGAGTTTTCCAGCTGTTTTTGAAAAATTTTCCCAAGGGGGAAAACCGGTCATTTCCCCAAGGCGAACAATGCCGCTCCGATGGCCCCGCACAGTTGCGCCATAGGGGGAGATGGCAAGGGGTACGGAGAGCTTGCGTTCCAACGCGTGCACCACTCCGGGGTTCTTCGCAACCCCACCGGTGAGCATCACCGGCTCGGTGAGGCCGACACGCCCCACCAGCACGGCGATTTTGGAGGCGACCGACGCGTCCAGGGCGTACACGATATCCCCTACATCCTTGTTTTTGGCCACCAGAGAGACCACTTCCGACTCGGCGAATACGGTGCACATGCTGCTGATGACGATCTTCTCGTTCGCCGTATCCCCCATACGGGCCATCTGGTCGATATCCATGTCCAACGCCCGGGCCATCATCTCCAGAAAGCGTCCGGTTCCCGCGGCGCACTTGTCGTTCATGGCGAAGTTCACCACGCCCCCCGCCTCATCCAGACGGATGGCCTTGCTGTCCTGTCCTCCGATGTCGATGACGGTACGGACGGAAGGATCCAGGAAATGGGCTCCTTTGGCGTGGCAGGAAATCTCCGTGATCCGCTGGTCATCCCCGAACGAATCACGCCCATAACCGGTGGCCACCACACGCGCCACCTGATCGCGGGAAATTCCCGCCTCCTCCAACGCTTTTCCCAGCGCTTCCTCCCCACTGGCCCGCGCCCCACGCCCCGTGGGCAGAATGACCGAAGCGACAATGGTTTGGTTCTGGTCCATCACCACCACATCCGTGCTGGTCGACCCGCTGTCGATGCCCGCCACAAACCCGTCACGTATTTTCATCGGGGGCTCCTTTGTTTTGTCCAACGTCTCTCGGAACGCTTCCAAACGTGTCGCCAACTGGCCTTCACTCTGCGTGGTGTAGTCCGTTTCGATCCGTATCGACGGAACCGAGCAGGAAGCCAACGCCTCGTTGCACTCCATTTGGGAAAAATCACAGAACTTCATCGCGTGGTACACCACCCCGGCAAGCTGGGGGTCATGATACAGCGCCGACCGCCCGACATTCCGGTCCATCCGGACGCAGGGAATCTGGGCAAGCAACGCGGCGGCGTAGGCGTCCCACATCGCATCTCCAGTTCCTTCCGGACGTGGTACAAACCGGTTTCCCAGACAGGTATGGTTCTCCACCGGATAGCCTGTCTTTTGGGACACAAACGCGGCAAGGGACGCGTCCGCTCTGGCTCCTACCAACCCGATGTACGTCCCGGATGCCTTTTTCTCAGGAACGAACGCCGAGAGGAACCGCTCCACGGAAAACTCCTTTCCGCTGTATCGGGTATAGGCGTCCTTCAACCGGAGAATCTCCCGGACGAATAACGAGCGGGAACATGCGATATCCTCGTGGGGAAGATCCAACAGAAACAGGAACCGGCACTTCCCGCTCTTTCGGGCAATGTCCGCCACCCGACGCATCACGTCACAGCAATTGACCAGGACCAACTCCTCCGCGTCACCGTCACCCACCGCCTGGATGACCGATTTGCCGAACCCGCACAGGTTGGCGTGCCCCAGACGATCAGCATCAGGATACTGGGACGCCATCGCCTCAAGCGGCTTGCAGGAAACCCCAAAGCCCGCGAAGAGCTCGATCGGAGTGTACTTGCACACGTAGCGGATCATTTTCCCGCCTCCAGCATCTCGACGAACGCCTGGAGCCGCGTCTCCGTCTGTCCATCGCTTTGGTTGTGGATGTCGCACCCGTCCCCATCCAGGAACAGGCAGGGCAGCCCCAACGCCTCCAGCTCATCCTTGATCATCCCGGACGAGGCCAACGTCGCCTTGCATCCCCAGTGGCCGAACAGCACCGCGCCATCGGCATGGACCCGTTTCTGCACGGCAAGGATCTGGTCGACGCGATGCTCCACCCCTCCGCAGAACGAACTGCGCACCATTCTTCCCGCCATGGCAAGATAAGGATCAGGATCGTCCTGGAACGCGATCATCGATTCGTAGGACATCTCGCAGGCGACGATCCGAACCCGTGGATTGAAATTCAGGAGCGTTCTTACCGGCATCTGGGCGAACGGGATGGTGTGGATCCACAGAAGCTTCAACCCGTGATCAGGCTTTCCTTTTTCATAGTCGGAGACGGCCATTCGCCAGTAGCGCAGGCTTTCCTCGCTTCCGAGCAGCATATGGTTGGTCATGATCTCGTACATCTGGGAAGTGACATCCCCGGGAACATTCACCGAACCGACGAGATCAAGATACCGAAGATACAGGGAACACGCTTCCCTGCTGCGATTCACCGCGCTCCGCAACGTGTCCTGCGCGATCAACCGATGGGTCTGGTCCTCAATGAACGTGACCATTTCCCTCAGTTCATCCGCCACATACCGGACGCTGTCCTGGGAAATCTCGTATGGGACTTCCACGCAGAACCGTGGAATGTGGTAGGTCCGGGAAACATGGGGGAATGTGATCATATTGGCGTCACACGCCACGTTGGTGTACAGGAGGAACGGAGGCGTCGGCAACAGGCCCAATCGGGTGCCTCCGAGAAAAATCCGATGATACGAGCAGAGCCCGGGATCTTCATCCGCCGCGTCCAGCAGCGGATCCTGGCATCGCGTCCCCGTCATGAACGCCGAAACCCCCTCGGCGGAATACGGGGCGTAGCCTACAGAAAGAAGAGGTTCGCACGGAATAAACAGGCTGGTCATGGCACTCTGTTCAGGGTGACGAAGCACTCCCCGCATATACCGCATGATCAACCAGGAGAGGTACTGCTTGCTTTTGGGAAGCCGCTTGTCGGGAAACCACTTCAGCCGGAATTCCTGCGCCACGTAGCCAAGGAGCATCAGCGACCGGGCTTTCTGCCCGTCCGTCACCGCCAACTCCCCTACCTTGCCCCCAAAAGCATCCACCACCGACATACCCCGATGATAGCGGAAAACCCTAAAACCAACAACATCGGAACAAACAAAAACCTCCCTCATTCCTCAACGGAACTGGGAGGTTACATCGGGCAGAATGGATTCGAACCATCGACCCCTTGGTCCCGAACCAAGTACGCTACCACTGCGCTACTACCCGAACACAAGCAGAAAAGACTATACCTTTTGAAGCCGAAAGTGTCAACTCAAGCAGAAAAGGAAGCATGTGTCTTTTGATGATACCCCATAAGATTACATCGGTACTTCGTTTCATTTGTAATCCTTCCCGCTTTGAGACGAGCACAGTTCCCAAAGCAGGAATTATCAGGTATTCTCATCCTATGAATCGCAAGAAATGCCTTCTGATTATGGTTGTTTGCAGCCTTTCTTCCCTCCTTTGGGGTGGCGTCGCATTGAAATCGCTGGAAGAGGAATATTGGAACCATTTGGTACTCATTGGTGCCGCTGAGCGCCCCACGCTGAGCTGGAGGACCTTAAGCGACAACCAGTTCACCCTTCTTGACGCTTCCCAAGATGTCTGGAATCTTGGATCAAAAAAAGAACAGGTATGGAAGTTTTACGGACCGGAAGTTTTCTCATCCTACAACAGTGCGTATCCCTACGGCCAGAACGATGGCGCGCTTTGGCAAGGGAAAGGGTTTAACATCCAGGTAAAAGGTGGAGTTGGATTCAGCTCACATGGATTTGATATCATCCTGAAACCTGAATTTAATTTCTCTCAGAATCTGTCCTTCAAAATTATGGTTGCCGATTCGTATTACGGAAGTGCATACGCCTATTATTGGTCGTCCTTGGATCTTCCCCAAAGGTTTGGAGATTCTCCGTTTTTTACATTCGACTGGGGTGACTCCGAAATCCGGTATACGATCGGGACGTTCACGATAGGGTTTGGGACCCAAGCGCTCTGGCTCGGACCAGGATGGCTTAACGCCATTCTTCATTCCAACAACGCTCCGACCTACCCTCGCCTTGATTTTGGTTGGAGAAAGACAAAAATCACAATCCCCTGGCTCAACAACTGGTACGCGGGTGATTTTGAACTCCGTTTCTGGGCAGGAAGAACCGGTTATTCTGATTACTATAAACCCAGCCAAGGATTTGCCGACAAACACATGTTGCTCACAGGAACCAGCGTCGCCTATGCTCCTTCCTTTCTTCCAGGCCTCACCCTTTCCCTGAACAGTCTCGTCATCACCCCTTGGGAAGACTCGGAAAGCTGGAAACAGTTGTTCGGACTAGCGACCGCCTTTGTCGGAAACGGCAATGAGGACGCCAAAGCGGAAATCTCCGCAAACTGGAGATTCCCAACTGTGGGCCTGGAAATCTATGGGTCGCTCGGAATTGATGATTATGTGCCTGGGAGATAAATTCCTAGGCTATGTGCGTTACCCCTTCCACACTATGGTATACCAAGTTGGCCTGAAGAAAGGTTTTTCAATCAACCCACAAAAGCAGATATCCGGAGATTTGATCTTTGAGTGGACCAACATGGAAATGAGTCAAGATGCCCAGACCCAATGGGCGTATAATTTCTACTCACATGATGGAAATGTAAGCCTCACGAATTACGGGCAACTTGTTGGAGCAGGATCCGGATGGGCGGGAAACAGCCAAATCCTTGCATTCAAAATCTATTATCCCAAAGGGACTTCGACCTTTTATATTGAACGATCGAATCCTGATAATAATTATGTGTATGAACAAGTCATAAAAACAGGAACCCCAACTTCTAACGATCATGGAATCCACAATCCTCTTTTCGGTTCATTTAAAGCCAATTTTGCAATAGGGATTCAAACCGCCTACTTCCTATCTGAAACGTTCGAAGTTAATGGGGGCGTTGTTTACAACTTAGTTCTCAATGATCTCTATAAAACTGATGGGAATGGATATTATACTACTATTTCCACAGCAAATGGGGTAAATACAATTCTTAATAACTTCCACTTTTCTTTAGGTTTTAAATATGACTTTTGAAAAAATATATACAGGATTCATCCCTAAAAGCTGAAGCTTAAAAACCTGCCATCCATCCTTTTTGAAAAACAGATTGAAGAACATTAATGAAAGGGCTTGCGTAATTGCGGTAGCAATTGCAGCACCCATAAGTCCTTTGCTTCTAATTAACCAATAATTCAGGATTAAGTTAATTAAAACACTAAAAAGCTGTGAATACATAAGTATTCTCCCTCGGTGTATCAGGGTAAAATGTCCAGCACGTAATGCAGCGTTATACATAAAAAATGAACCTATAATATAGATTTTATAGATGGGCAAAGCAGCCTCATATTCACGATTCATCAAGAACATGAGTTTAGGCAATATATAAAAAGACAAAGCCGCACCAAAAATAAAAATCCATGTCAATGTCGCGGTTATTTGGATGTATCTTTGCTCATACCGTTTTTTATCCGTATGATACAGACGAATCAAACCAGGATAGACTGACTCCCTGATTGGGGAAAGGGCTATCTGAACGACACTTATTAGTTTCAATGCAATTGAATAAACGCCTACATCAGCTTTTGTTAACATTGCACCAATCATTACGGTATCGCTCTTTGAATAAATGACAGCGCATGAGGCTGCAATACCCAAAGGGATGCTTTCCTTGACCATATCCCATATCAGGACAAAATCGGTAGCGCCCCATGCCGTTATCCCAAAATCACGGTGGTAAAGGAAAAACAACAAAAACAAATTCTGGATCGTCGTAATCAGCACGATGATGGCGAGAACATAAGTAGGTAATTTTTTCCAGACTGCAAACAACTGTAACAACGACCCCAAAACACTGGCAATATCCCTGGCCAGGACATTTACTTTTGACCTGCAAAGATATTCATATCGGTTGATCATCCCAAACTGAGACCCATTGATAATCGAATTAAAAAGCAATAAGCAAAAGATAAGAGTAAATTCAAAATCAGGTGTAGCAACAAACAGCACACAAACCCCGAACAACAACGAAATGAGGGAAAGCATCAATCTCGCTATTGTCACATTCCAAACCAAAATGCTGGGGTCTGTTTCCAGGTATTGTTTCTTTACCACACGCCCATCAATAAACGACCCCAATACCTCAAGAATCGCCACAACGCTTATTGCATATTGGTATACCCCATATTCTGTCGCACCATAATGATTGGCCACCTTCACGGTAACGAAGACATTAAGAAGAAGGATGAAGACCTTGTCGAATGTCATCCAGAAAATGTTGCTGAGAATCTTGGATTTTTCCGTCTTCATCATGTATTCAAATTATATCCAAGGATTTTATCCACAACCTCACGGATAACACCTTCCCCACCCTTTGCTTTGGTTATGTATTTGGCGACCTCTCTGACAGGTTGTTCCGCATCACTTGGGCAACATCCCAATCCAACCATTTTGACGGCCTCAAGGTCGTTGATATCATCACCAATGAAAACCACATTTTCCGGTTCTATGCTGAATTTCTCACAGAGCCTTGAAATCACAGCTGCCTTGTTTTGGCAATGAGGTTCATAGACATCAAGCTTGAGCTTTTCTCCTCTCCTTTCATTGAGTGATACATCTTCACCTGTAATCATACCGGTCAAGACTCCATGTTCCCTCAAAAGTTGGAATCCCATGCCATCTTTTGTATTGAACTTTTTGAGTTCATCACCTTTCTCGGAGTAGTACATCCCACCATCCGTAAGGCAACCGTCACAATCCGTAAGGAACATCTTGATGACCGGCAATTGCTCCCTGGTTTGTTGTTGCTTTTTCATCAGCGCTTCGATGATCCCCCAGTCAGAAGGTTCATCAATTTCAAAAAAAGAATCCTCATTCATCTCAACAGGTTTGATATGCCCCGAAACCCTGTTTCTTGTCCGCAACAAATCATTTTTTGATGTTATGTAGAATGCTCCATTCTCTACAAGATATCCATCAAATTCCTGCCTGCGTGGACGATGAAATACGTCATAATTTGTAGGTTGAGCGAATCCTTCCGCATCTACTTCCCAATTGAATCTTTTTTGTCTGACGACGGACAGGACGCTGTCGACACCTCCCACCCTAAAGGCTTCAAAACCTTTGTCAAGATCAGAGCTTGTAAGTAATGGAGAGGTGGCTTGAACAAGAACGATTGTACTAAAATCATAATTCCCTGCAAATTCGAGCATGGCGGACTCAGTCGATGCAGAATCACAAGCCGTTTTTTCTGATCTGTCTATCACCTCAACTTTCGAAAAGGAAGACCCTTCCTCTTTTGCAAACTTTTCAACGGTATCCCTGATAATCCTGCTGTCGGTTGAAACAAAGACCCGATCAATATATCTACAACCACAAGCCGCCCTTACAGCCCAATATACCAAAGGTTTGCCATTGAGTAATTTGATGTTCTTCAGCGGGATTGATTTGCTCCCACCTCTTACCGGGATAAATGCCACATTCATCTTTTTCCCCTTATCGTTTAAGGCTTTCCTTCTTTCAAAGAAACATGGTTAGTGCACCCTGTATTTCAGTTTCTTTCTTTGGACTTGCTCAATCGGCAATATTTCTTCCTGCTTGAACTGTAACGCATCATAGACAGCCAAAAGATTCCTCTTCAGTTTTCGCATCCCGTCAGGTTCCAATGATGCAGCCTGATCTGTCCCTTTCCATGTCCGGTCCAATGTATAATGGCGTTCAATGTAAGTCGCTCCCAAAGTATATGCTGCCACATCAACAGCAATCCCTAAATGGTGTCCAGAAAAACCTATCGCCTTTACCCTGTTACCATAAGATTTCTGCAAACGGGAGATCTCCAACAGACAAACGTCCTTGAATGGGACAGGATACCCGGATGTGCAATCATAAATGATAAGATCTTTTGCTCGCCCATAATCCTCGAACAGCCTTACGATTGATTCTTCTTCGTCATGAGTCGTCATACCGAAGGACAGCTGTATTTCCCCTTGGTAGTTTTCACACAACCATTTGAGCATGGGAGAATTGGTATTGCAGGCAGAAGGGATTTTGATGAATTGGGGATGCAAAGAGGTTATTTCCTTTGCACTTGTCAAATCCCAAACGGACGTCGAATAGATAATGCCGGCATCCTCGCACCAAGCTTTCAGTTGCGCATGTTGCTCGAGGGTGAACTCCAAAAATTCCCTATGTTCCCCATACGTCTTCCCGAAAGAGTTTTCTGGATTCGGATGCGGTGCGTTGTACTGTTCGGGCGTCAGCAATTCCTTGGGACATCTTTTCTGGAATTTGATGGCATCAACCTTACAGAAATATGCAGCAGTCTCAATCATCTCATGGGCGATCTCCATACTCCCCATATGATTACAGCCCGCTTCCGCGATTACAAAGGGTTTATTGTATTGCAACATCTATTAATATCCTTTAATATAAAACTTTATAACATCAATATACCATCGGTAAAAAATCAATTTTAAAAACATGGAACTACACTATTCCTTATAGAATGCATTGACAGCTTCACCGCAAAGTAAATTTGAAAACTTTCAAAATTTCTTTTACAAGTAATGTATCACGTTTATAAGCTAAAGCAAAGAATTTCAATTGACATCTCGTACCAGATTTGATTCTTTATGGCACTGATGAAGATGCCTCCTTTTTAACCAACAAGATTTCTACTTAAAAGCGATGAAGGATACCGTAACTTTATTGTGTTTTTTTGTTTTAATTATACTAACTTTTCATTTTATATTATATTGTGAATTATCAATATAATTGCATCAATATTATTTTGAATGGAATACTATTTTTTTTATTTAACTAGGACCTTACACACCGGAAAGCCGATTTGTATGCCCATATTCTTGAAATTCAGAGTAGTTTGATAAAAATTTAGTAAATAAATCTTTATTTGATCTTCCGTCATCAGGTAATAAAGTATAATATTTAGTTAGAAAAGCTTTTGTATATTTTCCTCTGTTAATCTTTATTTTACATTTTTGAAGGGTATTCATATCAATCATTGAGCAATGAAGAAGAGATCTATATTGAGAAACCTGCAATGAGAAAGGAAACCAAGAAGACGAAGATGTGAAAAGACATATTTTTTTCTCAAATAGAAAAGCAAGATTGAGCGATGTAGAAAAATGACCTATTACACCTTCACTAAACTTTATCAAATTCGCGGTAACGCCATTATATACTTCAAAGCCATCCCAAAACCCTCTTTCATATTGAATTCTTGGATGTTGAGCAATCACTATTTTACATCCATTATTTTCTTGAGAAAAGAAGCGCAAAGCTTTATGTATTTCATTATGATAAAGATATAAATCTCTTTCTGTAAAATTATACTCTTTGTTATCTGGATGTATAAACAATGCCTGATCGACAAATACAAAATATGGAGTTGTTATTAGCTTCTTTTCATGCGTTCTCTCATCAAGAAACTCATCATATGAGACAGAATGAACGGGAATTATTTTTTTAATGGAAATATGCCCTGACCTCTCAACCTCCTCGATCATACCCCACCCAGAAGATAGGGAAAAATCAAAACTTCCTTGATTTTTTGGTTTCTTATAATTCGATAAAAAGCGCAAACTCTTGCATATGAATAAACGTTTATCTTGATTCCAAATTGTTACCAGTGTCTTTAAGTTATACGACTTTCTTCTTTCTTGTAATGGAAGCTGCCAATTATTTATAAGTGCAGTATGAATCTTATACCGGTTGAGCAAAAGCAAGAAAGACCACAATGATGATCTCTCTTCAATTTTTTGAAATATAAATATATCATTTTGAGGATCTACCGACCTAATCAATTTAACAGCATCTCTTTTACGCTTGATTAATATATATGCTTTCTTATTGATACCTAATTCATCAAAATCTGGAAGATACTTTAATCCTAGAATTCTGTTTTCTATTCTTCTCGAGACTGGATATTCAGAAATATCAACAAAGCGGAATGAAGAAAAAAGTTGGTAGAATAGACTAGGAGTTCCTTCAACTTTATTGTATAAATCACTAAGTTTTGTTTTTTTATGTAATATCCAAAAAATCATATTTTCCTTTTTTTAAGTATACTGTAAAAACAATTTACAAAAACCAAGAAGATACTCTTAAACCAGAACCCCAAATCTCAAAAGCAACAATATCAGTAAAAGACTTATATATCCTTTAAACACCAATAATTCTGGTAACGACAATTTTTACAAATTTTGGATTACTCTCTTTTTTTAACCACATCTTCTGTTCGTTTTTTCAGAGCTTGAGTTATAGCTGTCTGTACACTCTTAACATTTTGTTGATTTGTATATCCATTCTGAAACAATACCTGCGATTCATTTTTTCTTTGCGATGATGCATGGAGGAGTCGTACCACTTCTTCAGCCCATCGTAGTGAACCGTTTGAGACAGGAAGGAAGTGAACTGTATCGCATATTTTGATTTCATCGGTAATCGATGAATTGAAAATACAAGGGAGTCCTGCACACTGCGCTTCCAAGCCAACGATGGGGAATCCCTCAAAGAGACTGGGCAACAAGAACACATCCATTCCCATCAATAAATCCTGTACATCTTGGCGTTGTCCCCAAAATCTGACACGATCCTGGACACCCAATCGTTGGATGTTTTTCTTGACTTCCTGGTATTCTTTCCATTTTTGTTGATACGCGCCAATGAACCATAATTCCACATCCAATCCCTTTGAAAGACACTCTTGAAGAACAGAAATAAGGAAACGTTGATTTTTTGGATAATGCAATCTCCCGACATTCCCCAACACAATTCGGGATGGGGAAAGCCCTAAACCGCCACGAACACGATCACGAACTTCTGAGGAAAAAGAAAACTTTTGAATATCGATACTGTTATGGATCAATTGAAATGGCTTGTTGTGAAAAAAATACTTTCCCGCAATATTTGAACAGGCCCACCGATTTGTGAGTATCTTTCCGCAATTGCCAGCGCAAAAAGGATTCTCTACCAACCACCCCACCAATGTCTTTCCATTTTTCTTCCCATTGGCAATGTGGGAATGAAACACTCGCACGGGAATACCAACCTGTTTCGCAACAAGCATTTCACAGCCTTGTTTGAGGGAATACAACGTGGCATTGGCAATAATGGCATCATACTTCTTCTCTTTGAGAAGCGTCTTGAACTCTTGCAAGAATTTCAAAGGATTATGGGAGAAATTCGCATTCATGCGGACGATACCCGCTCCCAACTGTACAAATTCTTGTTCATATGCCAATGATGCATACTTCTTGTCATTGATAAAATCACAATGGATTTGGGTACGATCGAAATACTGATATTGGGAATACAGGTATGTCTCAATACCTCCAATGGTATCGGTCATTCCCTAATTCAAGTACCTTGATCATCTTCCCTCCCCCCGCAGAAACCCCTCAAAGATTGCCACATGTTCCTTCGCCATCTGTTCCACCGTATAGGTTTTGACAGACTGCAACGCGGAAGCGGACATCGCGGCAAGTTCCTTTGGTGACTTCTTCAACATCGTCCGCAAGGCTGCCTCCAACTGAGTTTCGTCGTCAGCGATCACCTGTCCGTTGGAATCGTTTTGCAGAAGCTCCGTCGCGGCATAACACGCATCCGTGGCGATGACTGGTGTTCCATTGGCAAGCGACTCGGAAATAACCAGGCCCCACGCGTCCTGATGGGAAAACAAAACGGAAAAAAGTGAAGCGCGATAATACAAAGGAATTTGCGTGGGAGCAACAAATGGGATCAAACGTACATTATGCAACCTATCCCGAGCAATCATTTTGGCTACCTGGATTTCCAATGGACCTCTTCCAATGAGGAGAAGCATTTCTTCTGGAGAGGAGACTCGTTTCCATGCGTGCAACAAACCTAACGGATTTTTCAGTTCGATCAACTGGGCGACAGACACCACATAGCGACCAGGGACAAGGCCAAGCGTCTTGCACGCCTCTTCCCGTTCTTTTGGGGTCACGCACTGTGAGAGTACCTGCTTTTCCGAATAACTGGCGAACGAATATCTTTTGATTGTTTCCAGCTTCGCTCCGAGCGTAACCAACACATGATCATTCGCCTTCGAGGGAGACAACAACATCGGTGCCATGGACACAAAATGGCGACCAGCCCAATTCTTCAGTCTCCCCCTGTCCTTGTCTGCCAACCCATCGATGTTCAGGATGTACGGCATATGGCGGCGATGCATTTCTTCCATCGTCCGCATGCAGGATAAGCTTTCAATGATTCCGAATACCACGACATCAAAGCGTTCTTTTTTGATCAACCGGAAAAGGCCAAAATCGTAATTGTAATGCCCTATGTGCATTGCTTTGAGTGAAGCAACGGTGAATTCTCCTTGGGTATCCCGTTGATAATATGAACTGGTATCTTTTTGATACCTTCCCGTTCCATCCTCATACACCACGGTAAGGTCAACATATTTCCCCAATTCACGGAAAAAAGCGACACGATAAAAGCAGGGACAGGTCGTCACGAACAGCACCCGCATCATGGTTTCCCCTCTCTTTCCAACACATCCTTCAGAAGTCCCGCCGATATCTTCCAATCATACGAAGCCAGTACCTTGTCCGCCCCTGTTGTATTGGTGGCGAGAAGCTCCTCCAACACGTAATCCGTCCGATGGGGATCAATGTAAATCGCGGCCTCATGGTAGATTTCCCGGAGCACCGGGATATCCGAAACGATGATGGGAGAACCGACCCGCAACGCTTCCAAGGGTGGGACTCCGAATCCTTCATAGAAGGAGGGAAACACCAGCGCCTTGCAATGAGTCATCAACCCCTTGACGTCTTCATCCGAGGCATAGCCTAGGAACGTCACATTGGAAGGCAACGAAGCCATCGCGGCGCTTTTGGCGAACACCTTCCGGTCAATGCTCCCCGACACCAAGAACGTCTCTTGGGGATTCCGCTGAGCTTCCTTGACCAACCACGCAAGATTCTTGTTGGGATCCAGGCTTCCCAGCATGAAGAAGAACCCTTTGTCCAAGACATGGTATCGGGAGAGCACATCATCTGAGGGAACGATGTGCTCCAGATGCTGCCACGCGTTGGGAACCACCACGATCTTCCTCTCCGGGATATGGAGGGTTGCTTCGATCTCCTTCTTGGAAAACTCGGAGACAGTCAACACCAGAACGGCTTTTCGGGCGATACGGGAAAACAGCAGGTCATACCAGAGCCGGAACTTCCAGGTGAAATATTCGGGAAACCGTTTCACTTTGACATCATGGATGCAGACGATGCCTGGATTACGAAGCGGCGCGGCGTTGCACAGGTTTACCGGTATGGCGTGCTGTGCATGGCAATACGAGGGGAAGTCACACTGCTCCCATCGCACTCCGTGGTGGGAACCGACACGCGCCACGGCGATCGCATGAAGGTTGGGTATCTGGGTTTCCGAAACAGACGACGGCACAGCCAGCGAGACGCCATCATTCGTCGTCAGCTGACCATCCAACGCAGAGACCAGTTCATAGGCGAACCGTTGCACCCCCGTCATCCGTTGCGAAAGGAATTTTCCGTTGATGATGAACCGACTCACAGCCACTCCTCAATGGGGAAGTATACTCTACCCATTCCCTGGCGGACAAGGTTCATCACTGAGTTTCTTTTTCCCCAGGTTGTGGTACAATCATCATACCACACGCAAGGAGTCACTTTGTGAAGCGAGCAGCATTGATTTTGGCCGGAGGGAAAGGGGAACGGCTTTGGCCACTCAGCCAACCGGAACGGCCCAAACAGTTTCTCACCTTGACGCAGAACAACCGGTCCCTCCTCCAATTGACCGTCCAACGGGTAACCTCACTTGTTCCCATCCAAGACATCTTCATCATCACCGGAAGCCGGTTCCTCGGCCTGGTGCAGGAACAGATCCCGGAGATTCCCCAATCCCACGTCATTCTGGAACCGTGCGGACGCAACACGGCACCGGCCATTGCGCTCTCCCTTCTTTCCATCCAGCAGGCATATGGTTCGGAAGAGGTGACGGTTATGGTCTTCCCGTCCGATCATTTGATCGAACCGGAGGACGCGTTCGTCGCGACGCTCACCGACGCCGTCACCAGCGCCTCACAGGGAAATATCGTTACCATCGGCATCAAACCAACCTATCCGGAAACCGGATTCGGCTACCTGAAGGCAAAACCACAAGGAACCGAAGCGTGTCCGGTGGAACGTTTTGTGGAGAAACCGGACAAAGAGACGGCACAGCGGTATCTGGAAGATGGTACCTATTTCTGGAACGCCGGAATGTTCGTCTTCCCCATTTCCCTGATGAAGCAGGAACTTCAACGATACGTCCCTGAGGTGTATTCCCAGGTCGAACGGTTGGTGGACGCCGATGGCGTCAATGAAGCCACCTACGGGCAGGTCCCTTCCATCTCCATCGACTACGCGGTGATGGAAAAAAGCACCGTGGTGAAGATGGTGCCGGCGCGCTTTTCGTGGGATGATGTCGGTTCGTTCCTGGCGTTGACCCGTCATTATCAGCAGGATGAAGCTGGGAATACCGTCGTCGGAGCGAAAAAGCAGGTGGTTCTCTCCCTCTCCCACAACAACATCATCGATGTCCAGGAGGCATCCACCAAACAAATCATTTTGATCGGTGTGGATGACTGCACCATCATTGAAAACCAAGGGACGCTTTTGATCTGCGCAAACTCCCATGTCCCGGAAATCCAGCAACTTCTCAAACAGAAGGGGGAAAAGAAATGAAGGTAGCCATCGTTCATGACTGGCTGGTGCAGTACGGCGGAGCGGAACGCGTGGTGGAAGACATTCTCTCTTTGTATCCGGACGCGACGATCTTCACGTTGGTGTACGACAAGAAGCGGATGCCAAAGCGATTCCAGGACTACCACATCGTGACCACCCCGATGCAGAAGTGGCCCTTCTCCACCAAACTGTACAAGAACTTTCTGACCTTCATGCCCAAGGAGTTTGAGTCTTTGGATCTCACCGGATATGACCTGGTGATCAGCTCATGCTCCAGTTGCAGCAAAGGCGTCATCACCCCGGTGAACGCCCCCCATATCTGCTACTGCCACACCCCTACCCGCTACATCTGGGACATGTACTATGAGTACCGCTCCCACGCAGGATGGTTGAAACGGAAGTTGATGCCTGGCATGGTGCACCGTATGCGGCTCTGGGACAAAGCGGCCGCCGACCGCGTTGACTTTTTCGTCAGCAACTCAAATTTCATCAAACAACGGATCAAGAAGTTTTACCATCGGGACGCCACTACCATCTACCCGGGAGCCAGAATGAATCCATTCCCCGCAACTGAACAACCGGATGATTTTTATCTGGTGGTATCCCGTTTCGTCTATTACAAGCGCATCGATCTGGCGATCAAGGCGTGCACCCACTTGAAGAAACATCTGGTGGTCATCGGCAGTGGTGATGAAGCGGCAAATCTTAAGAAGATCGCAGGCCCCACCGTGACGTTCAAAGGGAATCTCAGCGACGAGGAAGTCCAGCAGGAATTCCTCCACGCCAAAGCGTTCCTGTTCCCGGGAGAAGAAGACTTCGGGCTTACCCCGGTGGAAGCCCAGTCCGCAGGAACTCCGGTGTTGGCCTATGGGAAAGGCGGAGCGTTGGAGACGATATTGGACGGAAAAACCGGCTTGTTCTTCCCCGAGCAAACGCAAGAAAGCCTGGAAGCATGCATCACGCGGTTTGAACAAGATGGAGTCCTCTCTTCCCGGAAGGAGATTCAGGAATACAGCAGGAAGTTCTCCCAAGAGGTGTTCCGGACGACCTTCAAAGCGTACGTTGACCAGTGTCTCAAGGAATGGAACGGATGATTACATTCCAAGCGAGATTCGATCACGGAACCATCCGGACAACGCGGTGATTCGTTTGTCAAAAGCGCCGGGAAGCCATACGCTCCAGAACAGGATTTTCACTTCAGGTTTTCGATTCTTCACCTCAACCAAGGAAAAAAGGAGAATTCCTTCTTTGGTCTGATAGGTTGAAAGGCACATGGAAAGCGCCTTTGCTTTCAACCCGGTAATCCCCCGAAATTTGATCGGTGTCATGTTGGTGATATCCAGGAAAATCTCTTGATCAGAAGTTGTGAACGTATGCTGGTACACGTTTCCATCGAAGGTGGTGTCAAACTGGTACGCATAGGCGACCAATGAGGAAGGCAGTTCTTCCAATACCGGATCAGGAATCGTCGACGTAATATCCTTGGGATCACTGATGTACGAAGATTCCTTGAACAACGGATACGGCTTGTTGCCATGTCGACTGGAAAGATAGGTAATCTCTTTCTGGGTGGAGATCTGGCGCATCGTATTAAAAATAGTCAGCTGTCGCTCTGAATCCGTTTCGCGAGAGAGACCTGGAGCGTATGGGATCAACGTGACATAGGCCAACGCGAAGTTCTTCTCATCGCTGTTTTCCTTCGCTTGCGCCATCCGTTCCCCCATCACTCCCACGTTTGGCGTCATCGTGGAAAGATCCTTTCCTCCAAGGGTATCCCCATTCAAACTCCCTCCCTGCGCCAGCGTTTGGTATTCCGCTTCACTCAGTTGGGGAAGAATTGACCGATAGGATTCCAGTCCGAACAGACTGCTTATCGAAAGAAGAACTGCGCACACCGCGCTGATGTATATCCGTTTCATCGTACTCCATTGTCCATCAATAGGCGTTTTTGTTGACGAACCCTTTGAAGAATGTCATAATCACGATCTTCATGTCAAACCATATGCTCCAATTGCGCACATAGTACAGATCGAACTCGATCCGCTTGGCCAACGAGGTGTTTCCCCGAAGTCCATTGACCTGGGCCCACCCGGTGATGCCCGCTTTCATCCGATGCCGCATGGCATATCCAGGAATCGTTTTTTTGAACTCCTCCACCAATTCCGGCCGTTCAGGTCTTGGCCCCACAAGACTCATTGAGCCCCCCAGAACATTGAAAAATTGAGGTAATTCATCCAGACTGGTCCGACGGATGAATCGCCCCACCTTGGTGATCCGCGGATCATTCTCCTCCGTCCAGTGGACCTTCCCTTCCGGCATATCGATGCGCATGGAACGAAACTTGTACATGTCGAATATCCGGCCATCACGGGTCACCCGTTTTTGCTTGAAGATCACCGGTCCTTTGGATGTTGTTTTCACCAGGATGGAAAGGAGCAGGAACAGAGGAGAGAGCAGTATCACACCGACCAAACAGACCACAATGTCAAAGAATCGTTTCTCCATACGTTTGAAAAACGACAGTTCCGCGCCATTGATCCGAAGCATCGGAATATAGTGGAAGTCAGAAATATAGGTTCCCGCGTAGGACTGGGGAATATGGGGAAGGAAAATCACTTTCTGGGCAAACAGATCCAAGCCTTCTCCAACCCGGGCCTTCGTTTGATCGTATGCCTCGGGAGGAAAGGAGATCACCACGATGTCCGCCTTTACCTGCTCCACCGCGTCAACCAAGGAGGTCGCTTGGATATGGGGGAACGACAACCACCCTCCTTCCCCATCATACTGACCGACAAACCGAAGTCCATGTTCGTCTTCCGTAGCTGTGCCGACGTATTCCTCCATCTTTTTGCCATACCCGACAAGCAATATCCTTCTCAGACCTTTCCCCTTGCTGTACTGACGCGTCAATACGGCATTCACGATGGTTCTGCCAATGAGCAGAAATACAAAAAGAAAAAGCGGCGAAGAGAACCAGCATGACACGACTGACTTTATCACCAAAGAAGAAATAAAAGATGAAAATCCACGTAGCGAACACTTCAAAGGTCGTGGTGAACAATTCGCCAGCTTCCTTCCGCCACGTCTTGGAGACATCTGACTGATATAATTTGTTACGATTGAGGAAATAGAGCGTCGAAAGAAGAACAAAAGGAGCCAATCCCGTAAAAAACATCAGGCTGCTTCCGGTTGCCCCGGGAAGAACAAAGAATCGCAGGAAATATGCGAGAAACCAAGCTCCCAATACGGAAATCGCATCAAAGACAAACCGTTTCACAAATTGAGGAAAGCCAAATTTCCTCTCATAACTGTTTTTTATGGAAGGGCGCATATGCAAAGTATGGAAAGGTTCCCGCTACCTGTCAACCGAACTTTCGTGAAGAAATGGTGACGTCTTCAAGGGCAGTGAGCAGACAATCGTCATCTTTCTGATTCCGTACGGCTAACCGGATGTACTGTTTGCCATCGATCCCATCCTTCCGGGAAAGGTCTTTGACCAGAATGGCGTGCTGGTCCAATAAAGCGATGGCGATCTGGCGGGCGCTCCTGCCCTCCGTCACCTCACACATCACATAGTTCGCCTGGCTGGGAATCGGACGAATCCCTCCAATTCGGGAAAGCGCTTTGGCAAAACGCGCCCGTTCCGCCCTGATCGCCTCAAGGGAAGCGAGATACGAATCTTGGTACTTGTCCCCGATCTGCAGAAAAAATTCACCGAACGAGTTGATGTTCCAGATGGCCACATCCTTTGCCAGACGACCAATCAACACATTATCCCCGGAAGCAAGTACCCCGAGCCGAAGTCCGGGGACCCCATAGCTCTTGGAAATGCTCTTCACGACCACCAAATCAGGATGGGAATCCAACAACTGGGAATCCAGCAATGTGAAGGGATAATCGGCGAAGTCGATGAACGATTCGTCAACGATCAGGCGGATATGACGATCTTCCGCCCATGCGAGCAATCGCAAAAGATCCTCTTTTCCGATCAAATTCCCGGAAGGATTGTCTGGGTTGACCACAAGCAATGTGGAGATGGGATGGGTTTGGAAGAACGAGATCAGATCTTCTGACGTGTAGGTGTAATCTCTATTTTGGGGAACGAACACAACCAATTTCCCATTGGCGTACCGATTCCCATATTCCGCGAAGGAAGGATGGATCACTCCTAAATCACCGGTAAGGAGGCTCATCAGTGATTTGATCAACTCACTCGCGCCGTTGCCCACCACGATCTGGTCTTGATGGATGGAGAAATGCATCGCGGCAAGCAAACGGTTGACGTTCTGCCCGGAAGGATACGACTGGAGCAACGTAGGGAAACTCGCCTGCAACTCATCCACCAGCTTCTGGGGTGGATAATACGGATTGACCAGATAGCAGAAATCCAACAACCCGGGATACCGCCAGTATCCTCCGTATCGCTTCTCCATCAACGAAAGTTTTTCTTCTCCGCTTCTCGCGAACAACGTTTCGGCGATATCCAAATCCTGGATGTCGTCGATCTCATACCATTTGCAATTTTCCAACCGAATCGCCTTGATCCCCGGATTGTCTAAAAGCGCGATGACTTTCAGCACCTGTTCGTAGTACTGGTTGTTGCCAAGCGCCTTACAGTACGCCTCCAAGAACGGAACGTAATGCGTCTGGGAGAACGCTTTGGAGAACTTGTAGATGTTGACGGTCTTGCAGTAGGATGCGCAGTCTGAAAACTGGAAATGTTTCTTGTCGATGATGTCCAGAATCGTGCCATCCTCCGTCATCTTCACCACCGTCCCATCCATCCAGCTCTCATACTTGGAAACCAACGCCAGGTTGGGATATGGATTATCCAGCAACAACCGAAGCGCTTTTTCCTCAAAGATCAGATCAGATTCCAGAAGAAGCGTATCTTCCTGAAGCAGATATGTTTTTGCGAGATACAGCGAGTAAATGTTGTTCGTCTTGTCATACACCGGGTTCTCGACGAACACGATGGGAGTGCTGATGCCAAGCGTCCGGACATACTCCTCCAGTTTCTTCCCTTGATAGCCCGACAACGATCACCACACGGGAGAGATGCAGCCGGTCCAATTGGGAGAGCGCCCGTTCGATCAACGTGCTCCCATTGACCTGAACCATGCATTTGGTCACGTCCTTGGTCAATTCCTTCAACCGCTTTCCCATCCCCGCCGCAAGAATAATCGCCTGCATGTTTGCTTCCTTTCCTACTTGCTTGTTGTAACCTGAAATACATATTTCGTCCAGTTTTTTGGATTAAAGATATCATCATGTACCGAAAGCCAATCATTTTTAGGGATAGGAAGATAGGGTTGATCCTTCTTGATGAATGAAACATTCCACATGTTACTGGTCGTCACCACTTCACCATTTTTCTTCTCCTCCATGGTGATGGGATTTTGTGTGTACGGGTTAACAGGATTTGCGACAACACCCTGCAACGCTAACGCAGGCACATCGGCGTTTGTCATGAAAGTGTGCTCTGTTTTGAGGTCACCGGTATCATCAAAATCCTTTACCATCAACAAAGCGCGATACCAAGACATTTGTTCTCCATTGGGAAGGTTGAAATTATCGGCCATATCATCCGCAAGGGCGAACCCATGATCGCTGACAATGATGATTTTGGTATTGTCATAGACCCCATTTTCCTTCAAATACGCAAACCATGTCCCCAGGAGACGGAATGCGGACGCATCCACATGATATAAAGAGCTTTTGGGAAATGGAGTCGAATCAAGCAAGATAGGCTTGAGAGAAGGAACATAATCGGGAGCCTGAAGCAATCGATCCTCATGCGTCATCTCATTATCCATCATATTCAGGTTTCCTTTCCCGTCATTAAAATCCGTAATATAGGGAAGCGCCACCATTGTGGAATAATGATTGACAAAAACGGAACCCAAAACGTTGAAATCAATCTCATGGTTCAACGCGTTGAGATATTCGCCTTTGTCATAGAGAGGCCAGCGAAGTACGAGCGGAGCTGCCTGGAATACCGCGTATCTGATCATATTGGAGGAAAGAATTTGGCCATACCCTACTTCACCTTCCTGGAAACGTGTATTCTTCCACCATTCGCTGTATCGCCCATTTATTCCTTTTGCGGTGACATGTTCCATCCCGGCAAAAGGCCCTTCCACAAAATCCCATGAATAATCAGGATAGGGAGGATTCAACGTCACCACATCATACCCTTCTGATGAGAAAATCTCAGGAAGCAACGTGATGGCTTCATTCTGTTTCTGCTGAAGGGTCTTGTCCGTCCGCTTCTGCATCTTGATCGGAGTATAATCATACCCCC
This sequence comes from Sphaerochaeta sp., assembly GCA_022482495.1. Taxonomy (NCBI): domain Bacteria; kingdom Pseudomonadati; phylum Spirochaetota; class Spirochaetia; order Spirochaetales; family Sphaerochaetaceae; genus Sphaerochaeta; species Sphaerochaeta sp. The sequence goes on from JAKVPA010000003.1 coordinate 62,496, forward strand.
CATACAGTGTTGGGGTCCCATAGAGGGTATGGCTGCCAAACGAAATCGCATTCGGATAATAGGTAAAACCGGTGAATTGCTGATACAGCAACGGGTCTTCCTGAAAAATGTACGGAACATATCCGCTGATGGCCCGGTCCAACATGATTACCAGCACATTCTTCCCGGTACGGGAAAAATGGAACATCGGCTCAAACTTGGTATCATCACTGATGGCTGTCTCTGTCTCCTCTTGGTGGGATAACAACTCGCGGTACTTCTGAGAAATCCCATGCATCCGAACCACGGACTGGGCGGAAACTGCAATCATAAGAATCACGAGGACAAAAGAGATGGCCCGAGAAAACCTCCGATGGAACAGCCAGGAAAGCAGACAAAAAAGTCCCACAAGCAGTCCAAGATTCACATAATTCTTGATGCCTTGCATTTTCATCAAGTCACTATTCGCAAAGCCCAAATCCGTAAATACGGTCCCATAATTCCCGGGGAACAAGAAGGTATTCATCAAGGCTCCAAGGAAAACAACCCCGGAAAACACGACAAAGAACGGCTGAATCTTTTTGGGAAAAAGAAAATACAAGCACACCGGCCAGATGATGAAGCACCCCAACGCCTGGAGCATGGTGATCCCCACAAAATCCAACGGACTGGCATAGGGTCCCATGTTGGCGAATTCCGTGGGGGAAGTGGAGATCAGATTCAAGGGTATCAGCGCGCCAATCAGCAATGTTACGCCCAGCATGCCAAGGAAAAACAACAGGAACCGGAGTCTGTCATGATCACATAACCACCCTACACAAGTGGCCGAATACCACTTGGCAAGACGATACCAAAGGGGGATAAGAAAGATGATCAACGAAATCGCGTAGATGGCATAAATCTTCCATTTCTGACCGGTCCCATGCTTGGAATAATATCCACTGATCCCCAGACACACCACACAGAAAATCCCGTACAACATGCGAAGCGGATGCCGCATCTTGTAAAAAATGTTCTTTACCAGCGACAGAATATTGTTCATCGCCCAGTAAAGGACCAATCCCGCGGGAGAGGCGTACAGTATCACCAGAAAGACGGCGGCAAGAGCGTAAATCTGCACCTTCTCTCTTACCGGATGTCCTTTGGAGTAGATCGCCCCGCTGATGCAGTTGGCGACTGTCATGATGATGGGAAGCAGATTGAACGTCCGGCCCGCGATGTTGATCATCCCATCCGGCGCGCCGAGATCTTTGATGAACCAGAATGACAATCCTTTCAGATCAGGATGATTGGACAGGAACAGGTATGCGGCGAGGAAGAACGGAATCTGGATCAAAATGGAGAACGAAGAGCGGAGGGCGTAAATTGGCTTATAATCACATTCCCGGTAATAGGCAGACAGGAGCATGAACCGTTCGTCCCCTTTGAACACCTTCCGGATCTTCTTCACTTCCGGCGCCATTTCTGCTACTTTGTTTCGTTCCACTTCCTGCCAATGCTCGGCAACCATATAAATGGGAAGCGTGCACAACGTGACGACGAAGCTCAAACCGATAATCGCGACTCCGAAATTATCAGAGACCCGATACAAGGCGGTGAACGCAAGCTCGATCACCTCGGCGATGGGGAAAATAAACAAGGTATATAAAACGCTTCCCATCTTACTTAGCCTCCCCACCTATAAGCTGAGACTCCACGCTCACCAGATAGTCAACAACCCGGTTTGCCGCTTCACCTGGGTACATCCATGCCTCTTGTTTCGCCGCATGCCGTGCGTTTCTCAATTCCACTCTGTCAGAAGCGTGTTGGATGACATCCTTGATATGGGGGAAATCGGAAGGTTTCACCTCGATTCCAAATCTGCGAACCGCCTCAAACTGCCACATTTCATCCTTCACGTCCCCGGCATCGTACGGCCGTTTGTCAAAATCCTGCGCTACATAGATTCACCGGTTTGTCGTACAGGAAAGTATAGTCAAAGATGATCCCTGAGAAGTCGCTGATCATGATATCCGCACCTGCTCAGCGCGCCACTGTTGTCACTTCAAAATCCCATCTGACGTTTGGTTTCCCCCTATATCGTTTCTGAAGCGTAGTCCAACAATGCGCTTTTCAACCAATCGGGATTGGGGATGCGGACGGACAATGACATCCCAACCGCTTTTCGACAAAGGATCCAACAAGGAAATCCCGTAGAGGGAAAGCAACGCGGACGGTCCCCAGGAGGGAGAAACGAGGACGGTAAAGGGATGGGATTTCTTCTCCATAGCGTCCCGCTTTTTCGAGAGGACATCCAGATATGTACATCCGACCACCACCAAGTCTTTGGGAGGAAGATGCCGTTTCTGCTCCAGATACTGAATGTCCTTTTTCTGGTATTCCCCGGTAAGCAACACCGCATCAAAGAAATCCAATCCGAACAGACGGTATCCGGTGGCATCGCTCGGGGCGTGAAGAATATGCACGTATTTCTTCACATCCTTGGAACGTTTGAGCTGGTAGACATCCAACGAGGGCGTGGTCATCAACACCACGTCAGCCCTGAGAAAGTTCAGTTTGGCGTACGCTTTGTTCCCCACCCCGATGTATTCGGCATGGACATGGTTCCACGACTTCTTCAGGACAGGATCATCTTCACTCCCTGTATAGTAAGCAAGAGGAAGTCCCCTGCTCTCAAATTTCTCGACCACCTGAGAAAACTCATTGAAGTATTGGCGTCCCTCACAGTAGATGACATACGGGACTGCGGGACGATTCATCTCCGCTCTGGCCTCTTTGGAGGAAAAGGTCATTTTCAATTTGACAAACAACGCGCGAAAAGAAAAATACGCCGTCGCGGCGATCCCCACCACCACTGAGAACAGCATACTCCCCGTTCCGGGATCAATATACCAAACAATCATTGAAGAATTACCTGCCTTCCGCTGACGAGCATGGAACAAACCTCTCTTTTGTCTCAGAAAAAGAAATATAAACCAATGTACAATTCGTACTCAACAGAACCAGTCCCGTTTCCGGTAAGTTTTCGGTATACGTCTTCCATATTGAACCCCAAAGACGCCCGGATGGGATAAGCGGGATAGCGGTCCAGAATCACCACGCCTTCCATGCCCGCGCCAACCAACCAGTTGTCATTTCCGTTGTTCAATCCATTGACATCATTGACCAACGCGATATCAACAAACGGAATCGCATACGAATGGGCAAAATTCCGAAGCGTGATGAACGAGGTGGTGAAGTTGCAGTTCAGCACCAACGCTCTCTTCCAAGCCTCTCCCTTAACATAAACATAATCATTGTTATCCCGAATACCGCGAATGTATTCCGACACATAGTCGTCGGTGTTACTTGGGAGGAAATAATATTTCTTGGAAGAAAGGATGCCAGAGAGCCGGAACGAAGGATTGAACCATGAGGTGGCAAAGGGAAACCATGAGGTACGAATTTCCAGCCATTGGTAATCGATATCACCCGGACGATATGGCCGACCTTCAAATGTTCGTTTGGGGAAGATGGCCATGTTCCCATGGATCTGAAAATCCAACCCGGTACGGAAATTCCCCTTCCAGTTGATGGAAGAACGGGAAAGCGTGCTGTTGAATTCCCAAAACAACTCATACAGCAGAGGATCATCCGGATACATCTTGTTATGCAAAGTTATTTCATTATACCAATTGAACCAGTCCCGAACGTTGAACCCTGTTCCTATCGTGCCACTGATATCCATCCAATCAAGAATACCGTATGCTCCCTTTGTTTCCAGCGAAAGCCGCGTATCGATCTGTTGCGTTCCGATTTTGAATCCATGGTAGCGGAAATGGGACAGGGTATAGAAATAATAATCCGACGTATTGACGTCATACGCAATGGATTTGTTGTACAGGGAAAAGCCTCCGAGGCTCAGCGCAAACGGCCCCCAATTGAACGAGTTCCCTATTTGGTTAAAATACCAATCGCCTTGCAAATCAGCAGTTTTTGGATGCAGGTACAACCACATATTCATGGAAAGCGCCTTGTGGTCGATCGTCATGTTCTGAGGATTAAAATTGAAATAAAAATATGAGGATGTGGGATCCTGCATATTGTAGGAATACTGGGTCGCCAGATTAAGCCGGACTTGCTTTCCCAATGCCAGTTGACTGAGATTCATTTCTCCGTAGTACGTCCCTTCCTTCCAACCATTTCCCACGTCATCCTGGAACGCGCTGTCGGGAATGGTGACGTTTCCCGCGAGATACAGATTGGAAAGCTGCCCAAAGAGATTCTTATTGTATAATTTCAGTCCCACACGCGTGCCAATATTGGAATCGTACTTTCCATACGGGAACGGAAGGATGGAGGACGCATCCACAATGATAAATGTGACCTGATAGAACCGGATGCCACGAGACTCGTTGGTATACACAAGTGCGTACTCCACCTTGCTGAACACCCTGAGGTTGACCAACTTCTGGACTTTGGCATCCAATGCCGCCCGCATTGCTTCTTCCGAAGGAAAGATTTCATCACCGGCAGGAACGATCCGGGAACGAAGGGCGCTTTCCGTCGTTTTGCCGGTAATGGTGAACGAATAACCGGCGATCATGAATTTCTGACTGGATGGAGCGGAATCACCTACTGCGTTTTGTTCGTGAGCCCACATGGAGATGCTCACAAAAAGAAGCAAGAGCACAAGTATGATATGTCTTTTTCTCATCCTCTTCTCCTTGTACAAGACTTCGTCAGCCTATCCCACAGAAGAAAAACAGTCAATTCTGCACAAGGAAATGATTACCAAGAATACCGGACACTTCCCACGAATTGCGCGTCAAACGAAAATCCATCCAAGGTCTGAGAATCCGCGACATAGGTGGTTTTCCCGATCAAATCCATCCTCCCGATCAAGGTAAGATGCCAGGGTTTCCACGTGTAGGTGGATTGGAAGGAAAGCATATTCGTCCAAAGCAGGTCATCGGAGAGGAACGTCGCGGCCTTTACCTCTTCCCAGGAAGAAAACATGTTGATCTCCCCATGCACCATGGAGAACAGGGTCCCTTCCAGTTTCAGATTTCCCTTACTCCAGACATTACGCCATTGCAACGCCAACGCATCACCACCATAGGGGAAACCCAAGTAATCATATAAATAGTAATACGCGTTCTCATCAACACCCCTCACCAATCTGATACGCCGTTGGGCAATGATAAAGTCAATCCCTTCCCGTCGATACAATGCGGGAAGCGTCCCAACCAGTTCCACGTCGGTGGTATAGAGGCCGCCTCCCAATTCCTTGGCATGCCGCGCTCCAAGGGAAAGCCCTCCGGCGGCAGGATCGTTGTTTCCACCTTCCTCATTAATGGCTGTCGCCTGATCCATACAGAATTGGGCATATAAGCTCCACCCAGGCGTGAACGTATAGTCCAATTCCACCGTAAGGAGGGAATTAAACAGATTGGAATCGGAGAGATTATGGAAGATCAAGGAAGGATTGAGGTAACTGGCATTCAACGACCCATTGCTGTTGTAATACATCAACGCCTCGGATATGGTGAATTTCACCTTTTCCCACCAAGTGAACTCCAACCGATGACTGAGCATCATACGGATACCCGTTTCAATTCCATTCCACGTTGTACCTGAATAATTCATTGGGTACGGTGTATAAAATCCATAGACTGTATCAAATTTGAAGTTTTGGGAAAACAGGCTGAACCGGAGATAATCCATGAAATCCAGATGGTTGTCATACATGAAATTCCCGATCCGCGAGTTTCCCCAAGAGAGCTTGTCCCTGCTAAGATTGATGTTCCAGTGGTTTCCGCCGAACGAAAACACCGCCCGTTTTGGCCATGTGTACTCCCAGTCATTGGGACTGAGCATCACATTTGACTGGAACATATGCTGGTACAGGGAAATACGCAAACCAGGAAAGCTTGGAGTAATGGTTCCGACTAAATCCGTATTTTCTGTTGTGTAGGCCCCAACATTCTCCGTTGACGATGCGTTGAACGTATGAAATGCGGCATCCTCTCCATTTTGAGAATCGTACGCCTGCCGTGCTGTCAGCCCATACCCATACTGTGCTTCCATTCCCAGATATACGTGATCAAAGAAACTGGCGTCCAATCGGGCGCGGAGCATTGGCTGACGATCCGTATAGCTGTAGTTCCAATCCAAATACGACGTGTAATCTTCCGTATTGGTATGGAAATACCCTTCCAGATTGGCATCCAGATGCAAACTGAGAGAGGTGGAATCATCCAGCTTCCATTTGGGCTGCTCGTCAAGCGTCTGCATGACTCGGTCACGGATACGCTCAGCCTCAGGAGTCAATATCGCGGGGAGACGATCCATGATCATCCGGGTTTCGGTGACCGTCCACGGCCGACTCCAGGAAGCGGCAGGGAGTCCTGTCAGGAGGTAGAGCGTGTCGACATCGTCATACAGGGGATTTGACAGCGGAATGATCTGCTGGGGCGTCGCGGCCCAAAGAACTGTGGCGGAGAGCAACGATATAACCAGACAGACCCGCACGATTCGTCTCATATTCCCTCCCCTAATAGTACAACTTCACCCCAATCGTTCCATACAGGCCGAATACAGGTGACGCCCAAGCCCCGAGTTCTGTGGTATATCCATATTTGTTCTGATCATTGCTCTCATTTGTAATCGGTCTGTCCCATTCCGACTGGAAACGAAGAGATCCACTAATTGTCAGGGGGAACGATGAGAACTGTTTCTCAAGCCCAAGCTCAAGAGAAAGCTTGTAGTTGCCAATGAAAGCGAAGAAATCCTCATAGGCATACAAATCGTCACTGTCGTAATCAAAATCCGTACTCAAATTTGATTTTCCATACTGATAACTTCGCTGCTGCAACTTCACCGTCGTCTTACCGGTCAGCCCCTCAGCGAGGCTTGTCCTCAGGCCAAGCAGATACTCGATGGTATTCTGGCTAAGCGAATAGCCGAGAGCCTGTCCTTTATTGATATATGTCGTGGAATAATCAGCATCGTCATCATCCTTGTTGAGATAGTGGGTATATACAAATGGGGAAAGATAGGTTATTTGGGCGGTCAGTGTCGTAAAGGAACCCACATTCAGAGGAATATCCATCCCACCCTGTAGTCCAATCGCATTCCGTGGATTAACCAGGATCTTCCCGAATCCCCCATATGCGCTCACCTCAGTGGCGACAAAGGAACCGTACATCCTCGCAATCCCAGGAAGCGTATATTGGAAATCCATGGATGCGATGCAATTATCACGGTCGCCATCAGCACCCTGCACGATATAATAGACAGAAAACGGATTGAGGTACCCGAACAGCAACCGACGCCGATACACCACCCCTTCACTTACCCCAAGGGTAAAATGTGGCGTGACATCCCATTCGACACGGTGTGCGGAATAATTATTCTGATAGGTAAGGGATTCCGACCTGGTATAATCAACAACCGTCTCATTCCCATTATCCGTCATATTGAAAACGCCCAACGATCCTGTCACAAACCCCATCCGAAGATTCGGGGCAAAGGAGAAGATGGCATCCACTCCATCAAAGGAACGGGCGGTTCCTGAGAGCAACAGGTTACCCAAACCAGGACCCCAGTCTCGCGGGATGGAGGCAAATCGGACGATCAAGCGGGAATCCAAGAAGCTTCCCACGAATTCGGGAGACATGGAATTGCTGTTGGCGAATCCCGCCATGGGCAATGATTGGGCGGTTCCTTCTTGTACCCATTTGAGGTACTGGTAAAATCCTTCGGCGGGAATGGAAAACTCACTGGGGAGGAACACGCTGTCATCCAGACGATCCACGCGGAAGGTAAAATCCATCGAATAGCTGAGGTGGGTGCCCAAATCACCTTTCAGGTAGGCAGTGACGGCATTGCGGCTGTCGTAGGCGAACGAGGGATTTTCCAACAAGGTGCCACCGGTTTCCTGAACCGCGAAACGCGCGCCAATCGTTACGTTTGACTGAAATCGTTCGTCGTTGAACCGATAAAACCCCTGACGCCACACATTTTGGTTGGGAATTTCATTTGAACCATACTGCCGTTCCAACTCATTGATCCAGAACCGGACATCACTCCGTTCTTTTTCCGTGATCAAATCTGACTGGGAGATCTCTTCAAGATATCTGATCGCGTCATTCGCCGTATAAGGACGTATATTGGGAATCTGAGAAATCACGCCTTTCGCGACGGCATTATCCATGATCTGGTACACGCGTGAATCGACCGGAACGGAAACGTATCTCGCAGCGAAAAGCGTTTCAGCGCTTATGGCAAGCACGATACCACACAGAAATAAAAACGTTCGCTTCATACGCTTCTCTTTTCCTCTCTGTCTTATCGTTCATAACGATGCTCATTTCCTAGGCACCAAACAAATTTCTTTGCCATTATAGACTACTCTTGCAACATCTGTCGATAAATCAGGAAAAACTCCCTTTTCCCTTCGCCTTCTTGGGTTTTCGCTTTTTACAGAGCACCAAGTCATGGCAAGCCCTATTTCAATTGACAGGTATCTCTCATTGATGGTATTTTTCTCATTGTATGTCCGCAGAAGCGGTAACTTTACAACATAGAGGTCCATATGCCTTCCAATGACGAGAAAAAACCTGCGCAGGACGCAGAAAAGAAAGCAACAGCCACAAACCTGACGAAAACCAACGCGACGGGAAATACCGGCAAACAGGACAAAACAGGCAAGACGGTTGCGTTCGCAAAACCCAAACGGAAACTTTCCATCGGATGGTGGTTCGGGCATCATCGTCCTGATCTTGATTTCCATATCCTTTGTCTTAGCCCCCACGATTGAAGCGGTCATGGGACCGAAACAAGGTGGCGGTTTGGTCTTCGGCACCTATGGCAAGGAAAAGATCGAATACGCCTATGGCAACTACTTCTATGAGCAGTACCAGAACTACGCCAACCAGTACAAGACCAGCGCGAACACCAGCGCCGAGCAGGTCGCCTACCAGATTTGGAAGAATGCCTATGACAGCACGGTGATCTACACCGCGTTGAACCAGATGGCCAAGAAAGCCGGCATCATCGCCAGCAACGCCGTTGTCAACCGCAGGATCATTGATTCGGGATACTATAACGTAGATGGCAAGTTTGACGCCGCGACATACAACAAAGCGACCACCGAGCAGAAGGCCAGCATCGAGAAGAGCGTCAGGGAGTCCTTGGCACCTTCCATCGTTTACAATGACATCAGCACCGTACTCACCTCGAACGCCGAGCAGGATTATGTCGCCGCCATGGCGGACAACAGCCGGACGTTCCAGTATGCCACGTTTGACGCATCTCTCTACCCTGATGAAGAAGCAGCGGCGTACGCGTTGAAGAACCCTCAGCTGTTCTACACCCTTGACCTCTCCGTCATCACCACGGATTCCAAAGAGTCCGCCCAGGCCATTTTGGATTCCATCAACAACGGAGACAAGACATTCGAAGAAGCGGCTCTTTCCGAGAGCAAGGATTCGTCCGCCGCCGCCAACGGGAAGATCGGGAACCTGTACTTCTTCCAGATCCAGTCCAATTTCAAGAATCCGGATGACGCCCAGCAGTTGTTCGCCGCTGAGGTTGGCAAGCCCATCGGACCGGTGGAAGGCACCAGTTCCTGGACGATTTACCGGGTGAACGCAGCTCCCGTCCAACCGGATTACACCGATCCCACGTTGCTTGCCATGGTGAAGACCTACATGTCCCTGTATGACAGCCAGATCATCACCGATTACCTGAAGACCAAAGCCGCCTCGTTTGTGGCGGACGCAAAAGCGAGTGACTTCGCCACCGCGGCTTCCAAAGACGGCGTGACGGTCACCGATGTGACCACCACCCCGATGAATGTGGGAGCCAGCGGCTATCTCAGCTCGTTCAGCACCACCGATCCCAATGGAATGCTCACCTACGCGGACACCGATACCGTCAAGAAAATGTACACCTCAGAGACTGGTACCGTGCTGGATCCGTTTGAAGCGGGTTCTTCCACCGTGGTCGTCAAAGTGGGGGATGAGAGCAGCAGTGGCAATTCCTATCTGACGGCGCTGTACAAGTATTACGCTGCGATGTACGCCCAGCAGGATTTGATCGAATCCTTCATGCACAGTGACCAGTTCAAGGACAACTTCCTGACGGTCTTCCTGACGGACATTCTTGGGCAGGGCACCACATCTTCCACGTGATTTTTCTCTTGGAAAGGTTCAGGCGGTCAGCAATGACCGCCTTTCTTTTTCCCTGCATGCATCGTAGAATACCTCCATGCAGCATGAAGTGACGAAACCGGTGGATTTGTTGGATGTGAAAGGACGGGTCATTGAGGAAGGATGGGCCAGAAGGCCGGTATGGCGGTACGACCGTGGGCAAATCCACACCTCTTCCTGGCGTATCAAGGAATGGGAATACTACGCCATCACCAACCAACGGAAAGCATATTGCGTGACGGCGACAATGAGTGACATGGGATACTGCGGGATGTTCGCCATCGCCTATATTGATTACCAGACGGGCAAAGGAGCCCAGAGGAGCGCCGTTATTCCGTTCACCTTCGGAAAGTTGGGGTTCAAGAACAGTTCCCGGGAGGACCAGGATCTTTCCTGGTCCAACCATAACCTCCGCTTGGCGTTCATCACAAGGAAAGGCAAACGCCATCTGCTCTTCGCCTGTCCGTCCCTGGTCCTTCCCGATGGAAGCGTCGGGCTGGATTGCGACCTGACACTGGAACAACCCAACGGGTTGGAGTCGATGAACATCGTCACCAGCTGGAAAGAAAACCGCAAGGCCTTCTACCTGAATGAGAAGATCAACTGCATGGAAGCAAGTGGAACCATCCGAAGAGGCGGCGTTGCGGAGCAAATCGAACAGGATGGCAGCGCGTGGGGCGTGCTTGACTGGGGACGGGGTCGCTGGACGTACCAAAACCGGTGGTACTGGAGCTCCGCATCCGGCCTGGTCGACGGCATCCCGTTCGGCTTCAATCTGGGATACGGATTCTCAGACCGCACTCCGGCGTCGGAGAACGTGCTGATCCACAACGGCATCATCCACAAACTCGGGGACGTGGCGTTCCACATCCCCTCCGATTCCTATCTCAAGCCATGGACGTTCACAAGCGACGACCAACGGTTGGAGCTGACCTTCACGCCCCGCTATGACCGGCAGAGCGACATCAACGCGCTGGTGGTCAAATCGGTCCAGCATCAAGTGTTCGGTTTCTTTGACGGACAAGCCATTCTGGATGACGGCAGAGTCATCACGCTGGAACAGTTCCCCGGTTTCGCCGAGGATGTGTTCAACCGATGGTAACCGTCAGATTTCAAACCAACGAATTCCGTTCTCCTCCAGATCCAACGGAAAGGAGGAGCCATCACCCCGGTACACCACGGTGTGCTGGCTCTGGTAGGTGTTGTTCACCACACTGTACTTCCCGTTTTTCACGTAGGCGTGCACCTCCACGTTGGGGTTCTCACTGAACCACGTGTGGAGCGCGCCTTCCCCATGGGATGCCCAGAGGATGGCGCGATGCAGCAACCGGTTGTTGGCAAATGAGTACGGCAGTCCGCTGAGATAGACACAACGTCCACAGCCGTATTCGTTGACGGCGAGTTGCACCTCTTTGCCCCGTTGCACGACGATTTCGGTACCAGGAAGCGCGTAGATGTTTTTCTTCCCTTCCCCGAAATTGATGGGTTCCTGGATGTCTTCCGTAATAAAGTGGGGATGCTCCTCCCAGTTGTACTTGTCGTAGCCCAACGTGAATCCCGTCTCCTTCTCCACCCCAAGCGCATCGGAGAGCTGGAAGAACCGTCCCTGCCACGGGTGCCCGGTCGGTTCCCCCACCCCGATGAATCCCCCGCCGTTGGCGATAAAACCACGGATGGCGGAGATGACCAAAGGATCACACCAGGCGTCCCCGCCGGTGTGGGCGGTGTCGGCGTCCCCGACGTTGATGATCACATCGATATCCTTCAGCAGATCAGGGTTTTGGCGGATATCATCGAAGTTGATGAACCGCACATCAAACGGGGCGCCGGAAAGCGCTTCGATGATGCCGGCGTAACTGTAGTTCTGTTTCTGGTACAGGGCGTGGTGGACCATGTGGGCGGCCCAGGAACGCATTTTTCCCCAACAGTTCAGCACGGCGACCCGCTTGAAGCAGAACGGTGTGGTTCCTTTGATGTTGTCGTACAAGGTCCGGAACTCGTCGCAGATATCCTGGACGCAATCGATGAAGTCAGGGAATTCCAGGGCGAGTTTCAGATATCCCCCATAGCCGATACGGTCGACGGGTTTCCGAAGGATGGCGCGCCGGGCGGTGACCCAGTTCCGTTTTGCCTCCCCCACCGGGTCTCCCCCTTGATGGAACGTATCCGGGAAAAAGTACGGAAGGAAACGACCCTCGGTGTATTTCACACCTTGGATGTCGCTGATCAACCGAAGGGTGCTGCCGTTGCCGACACTGCCTACCACGGCGTCCAACCCGATGGAGGCGAACCCGTCCATGTACGGCTCGATGCCGATCCAATGGTCCCCCAGGAACATCATCGCCTCTTTTCCTTCCTGATGGGTGATGTCCACCATCTCCTTGGCAAGGGCGCACACCTCTTTGTGCTGGAAGCGGACAAAATCCAAATATTCTCTGGAAGGGATCCGGTACTGGTTGTTGTAGTACCCCTGGTCGATCAGGTATTCCGGACGGAACGGATAGCCCACTTCCTTTTCGAATTTCGAGAGGATGTACGGACTGACTGAAGCGGTGTATCCACACCAATCCACGTACTTCTCCCGGGCCTTGTCATCGAAAACCAACGTGAACAGGTGGAAGAATGTGGTGAAACGGATCACATCGACGTAGGGATGTTCCTTGATGAACGTCCGGAGGCGTTCCATGGCGTGGGCCCGCGTCTTTGGCTGGCGCACATCGAACGTGATCTGCCGCTCCACCCCTTTCCATCCATTGACCACGGCGTTGTACATGTGCACCGGATCCCACATGATGAACGCCAGGAACGAGACGGTGTACTGGTGGTACGCTTCGGTGGCGATGACCACGTCCCCCGTCGACTCGTCATAGGACCATTTGTCCAAAGGCACCACCTCTCCGGTGGTCCGGTCGATGACTTCCCACCACTTCTTTCGATCGGTGGGATTGACCTTCAGCATGTCAGGATACAGCCCTTCCATCAAATGGATGCGGAGCTCCGACCCCTGGGAGGTCTTGTGCCCCGTCATCAGATACATCTGCTGGATTTCGTCCGGGTTGGCTTTGGCCCAGGCGTTGTCCTTGCGCGTCGTATAATAGGTGGCGTACACCTTCGCCTTGGTCTCCCTGAGTTGGGGAGGAAAGTCGGTTCCGTCACAGTCGCGGAGCGCGTCCGCGCCCCAGCGTTTCATGATTTCCATTGTCTGCGGCACAACGTCAACATCCGTCGGGATGGTGACCCTTCCGTTTATTTTGCTCACACCAATACTCCCGCTGACCAAGTCAGCTTTCTTTTGTTCTGATAGATTGGGACGTTCGGAACGTTATCCCTTGATGCCACCCCCGGTCACCCCCTGGATGATCCGCTCGGAGAGGAACAGGTACAGGACGAACGTCGGGAGGAACACGATGATCACCGCGGCGAACAAGCCACCGTAATCACCGGTATACTTCATCGCGTTGACGATCTGCAGCAATCCAACGCCGACCGGCGTCATCTTCTCCGTATTGGCGAAGATCAAGGCCATGAAGAACTCGTTCCACACCCCAAGGAAGTTGAAGATCGTCACGGTGACCAACGCCGGCTGGACCAGCGGCAGCATGATGATCCAGAACGTTTTCCCCGGAGGACAGCCATCGATCGCCGCCGCTTCCTCGTAGGTTCGGGACAGCGTGGCGAAAAAGTTCAACAGATAAATCGTCGTGTACGGCACGTGGGAAAAGATGTACAATGCGATCAGCAGGATGCGTCCTTTGATGCCCCAGCGGGTCGTCATGGAGAACAATGGCATGATGATCATCACCGCCGGAATGCTCATGGCGACGATCAGGCTGGAACGGATCATCTTGTTGGAGAAGAACTTGTACCGGGAAAGCACATAGGCAGCCGGAGCGGAGATGAAGATCACGACGACGCAGGTAACCACGGCGTACAGCAATGAGTTGCCGAAGAAGCGGGAGACGTTCTGCTGTCTCCACGCCTTGGCGTAGTTTTCAAAATGGAGTCCTGTCTTGAACGCGAACACATTTCCCGAGAAAATCTCACGGGATGTGGACAGGCTTGCGGCGAGGATCCACAGGAGGAACGCCGCGGCGAACGCGATCCAGGCGATCAACACGATGTATCCGGGAAGAAAATGCAATTCCCGTTTCCAATTGATGCGGTCATAGGGTGATCGTTTCATGGCTACCTCCTAGTATTCCACGTCGTCGTCTTTGAACAGACGGTTCATGACGAAATAGATGGCGACGATGATCAGCGCCAACACGACACCTACCGCGGCGCCGGCACCGGCGTCACGTTGGGAGTTTCCTTTCGAACCAAATACCGTATTGTACAGATAGACGACAGGGACGATGGTCGCCGCTTCGGTATCCACCGGAGAGAACATCATCGACCAGAGGAAGAACGTCGTGGTATGGATGCTCCAGAAGGTGATGTTGGTCTTCGTCACGCCCTTGAGCAAGCGGCATGGTGATCTTCATCGCCTGCTGGACTTTGCTCGCGCCATCGATCGGTCGCCGCCTCGTAGATGTCGGCGGGGATCTTCTCAATGCCACTGATGAAGATCAACATGTAGTACCCTACCGCGCCGAAAATGAACGAGAACAACATCGCCCAGAACTTCAGGTCGGTTCCGAGCCACTTGACTCCGGTCCCGCCGAAGAAACGGATCATCTGGTTGAGCATGCCGTAATCCTGGTTGAACACGTACTGGATCCACATGGTGGCCAGCGCGACGGCGCTGATGATGTTCGGCATGTAGATCGCCGCGCGGAAGAACTTCTTGAACCGGATGCCGCTGGTCAGGATCATGGCGAAGATCAACGCGAGGGACAGCGTCAGGATGCCACCGACCAGCCAGATGCGCACCATATTCCACATGGCGCTTTTGAACGAAGGACTATGGAAAATCTTCGCATAGTTCCCCAGTCCATAAAAACTCCAGGTTGACGTTGCCGCGGTGACGCTCTCAATTCTGAAGAAACTCATCACCAGTGTCCTGGCGACAGGATACAGGTACATGATGAACAACGTCAGGATGCAAGGTGTCAGAAACCCGATGATCAGCTTTTTGTCGTTGCGCATGGCATTCCCTCAATCGGCCTGTCGGCCGTACTTCCGAAAACAAACGGAGGAAGGCCGCCGGATGGCGACCCTCCCCAATCAAACCTGTTATTTGTACAGAGCGTCCATCGCCTTGGCGAAATCAGCGCCGGTGGCGAATTTGCCCTCGAACAGCGCGATGATGTTCGTCTTGACGTTCGCCTTGATGTCCGGGTTGGCGTTCAGCCCCATGCTCCAGGAAAGCGGAGAAGAGGTGGCCTGCAGCGTCTCGATCGTCCCGTTCATGATGGCAGGGGGCGACGTTGCGCGGATCAGCCGGAATCTGGCTGGCGGCGTTGGCCATCTTCTGATCATACTCGCCGCTGGTCAGCAGCATCAGGAAGTCAAACGCGGCCTGCGGATTCTTGCTGTACTTGGTGATGGCCAACGAGTTGGCGCCGGCATAGGCGTTGGTGGAACCACTGCCCGCGGGAGCGGCAATCGTCGGATAGTTGAACATACCCCAGTCGATGTTGGCGCCGGTGGTGTTGTTCACCTCGGAGCAGACATAGTTGGCGCAGACGATCATGGCGACCTTGCCGGTCAGACCAATCTTGTTCTGGCTGGAGGGGAACTCATCCGGAGCGCCCGCTGCAAGATAGCCGGCCTTGCGGTAGTCGATGATATCCTGGGCGGCCGCGACGGCTCCGGCGTTCTTCGACCATCCTCCGTTCTTCACCAGTTCCGTGGTGACAGCCTGTCCGATGCGGCGGTCAAGATGGTACCCAAAGAAGAAGTCGGCGTACGCGCTGTCCAGCGCCATCGGCTCATACCCTTTGTCCACCAGTTTCTGGTTGACGGCCAGGAACTCATCCCATGTGGTAGGAATGGTGATACCCGCGTTCTTGAAGATTTCCTTGTTGTAGAAGATGCCTCCGACCTGCGGCTGCTCGGTGATGGCCGCCAGGAAGCCGGCCCACTTGGTGATCTCTTCATTGAAGCACGCATAGCTCTGGGCATCGTAGTTGGCTGCCTTGGCCATGTCGGTCAGATCGTATACGTAATTCTTGTAGACGTTTCCGATGCGGCGGTAATCCTCTTCGAAAACATCAATGTTCTCGCCCGCTTCAAGCGCCGTGGCGATGATCTTGTTGATGTCACGACCCTTCCATTCGATGTTGATCTTCGCGCCGGTCTTTTCCTCAAACGCCTTTGCGGCGGCGGCGACCACCTGCCCCTGCGGCTCATTCGAGTTCCACATCGACCAGAAATTCAGGGTGACTCCACTGTAGACACCTTCCGCTTTTTTCGTGGTAGTTTCGCTGGATCCCGCGGCGAACGCGAAGCACGCAGCAGCCATCAACAGCACCACAGTGACAACCAATCGTTTCCTGTTCATAGTACCTCCAATTACCCCCACTACGGGTTTTCACACTTTTTCCATATCGTAGGGGCCGTTCCCCACTTGAACAATCAATTAATTGCCCTCTTTTTTAGAATTATTGCGTTCACCATGTTGTTCTGCTATACTTCGCACCATGAGTACGCATCGAATGATGATCAACTTCCACTACCTGCCTGTCATGCCACAGGTATTGTACGTCACCCACTCGAAATATGAGAAGGACTGGGCGTCCAATCTCCACTCCCACGCATTCACCGAATTCATCTACATTGAAAGCGGGAAAGGAGAGATCTGCACCCAGACCCAATCGTTTCCGGTGGAGAAGCAGGATTTCATCGTGTTGCTCCCCAATCTGATGCACACGGAGAAATCATCGGCGGACCAGCCGTTGGAATACTACGTCCTTGGAGTCTCCAACATGTTGTTCAAAAATGATCCGGAAGACATCAGTTCGTATTGCCCGTTGTACGACTTGGGAAACATCAATGACCGGATTCATTCCCTGATCGTCTCCATGTACCACGAGATGCATTCCCAGATCAACGGGTACGAACTGATGGTCGCCAGCCTGTTCCTGCAGATCATCGTGACGTTGACGAGGAAGATGCGGCTGGAGTTCAGTTTTGCTGAAAGCCACAACATGCGCAGAGAGATCGCCAACGCCAAGAACTTCATCGACAACCACTACATGGAGAACCTGACGTTGGACCAGATCGCTACGAAGAGTTACCTGAGCAAGTACCATTTGATCAGGGAGTTCCACCATCACGTCGGAATGACTCCGATGGAATACCTCTCGGAACGCCGTCTGGAAGAAGCGAAGATCCTGTTGGGCAGCACCAACATCAGCGTCTGGGAGATCGCCAATGAGATTGGGTTTTCCTCGTCAAGCTACTTCACTCAGCGGTTCAAGGAGACCTTCGGCATGACCCCGCTGTCCTACCGCAAGCGTTCCCTCCCCCAGGATATCAACCAGAAAGGTCCGCTTGCCAACGGCCTGGTCACCGGATAAGTGAAGTCCCCCAATTGGCATTCCCCACCGTTTCCGTTATAGTGAGCGTGCAACCATTTCTTGGGCGCATACACAGTTGCATCGCAATGGCCGGACGCATTCCCTCCGGATCCGACGCGTGGAGTGCCGCCTTACCACATTGGAGTAAATGAAACCAGATGTCAGATTTACAGAGTTTTGCCGATTTAGGATTGTCGGAACAGACCTTGCAGGCCCTCAAGGAAAAGGGCTTTGAGGAACCCACCAAAATACAGGCCGCCTGCATCCCCCTGCTGTTGAAGAACAAGGTGGATGTCATTGGGCAGGCACAGACCGGAACAGGAAAAACCGCGGCCTTCGGGCTTCCCATCCTGGAGATCGTCGATCCTTCCGACCACGATGTCCAGGCGTTGATCCTCGCCCCCACCAGGGAACTGGCCGTTCAGGACGCCGAGGAGATCAACAGCTTGAAGGGAGACCGCCACTTGGAAGTCGCCGCCATCTACGGCGGGGCGTCCATGGGATTGCAGTTCCGCATGCTGCAACGAGGCGTCCAGGTGGTCGTCGGGACCCCAGGGCGTGTATTGGATCACCTGCGCCGGGGCACGCTTCGGCTGGACAAGCTGAAGTTCATGGTGCTTGATGAAGCGGATGAGATGCTGGACATGGGATTCATCGACGACATCGAGGAAGTGCTCAAACAGACTCCGGCTGAGAAGCGGATGCTCTGTTTCTCCGCCACAATGCCCGCACCCATCATGCGCCTTGCGGAGAAGTTCATGCATGATCCGGAAATCGTACGGGTCAAACAGGAATCCATCACCCCGGTGCTGACCGACCAGGTCTATTTCGAAGTGCGGGAGTCAGACAAGTTCGAGGCCCTCACCCGGATCATCGACATGGAGGATAACTTCTACGGCATTGTTTTCTGCCGTACCAAGATCCAGTGCGATGAGATCGGACGGAAGCTGCAGGCCCGCGGGATATGACGCCGAGGCGCTCCATGGAGATCTCTCCCAGCCGGCTCGTGAAGCGATCCTACGCAAAATGAAGGAGCATTTGATCTCCATCGTCGTGGCCACCGACGTCGCCGCCCGTGGCATCGACATCCAGAACCTCACCCATGTGATCAACTACTCGCTCCCGGAAGCCCCGGAGGAATACATCCACCGGATCGGACGTACCGGACGAGCGGGAAAATCAGGAACCGCCATCACGTTCATCACCCCGAGGGAATTCCGCAAACTTTCCTTCATCCAGCGGGTCGCAAAAGCGGAGATCCGGCGTGAGGAAGTTCCCGATCCCTCTCAGGTGGTGACGGCCAAACGGGCACGAATCCTGTCAGAGATGATGAACCGTCTCTCCGACGAGCACGACTTCTCCGTCTATGATGGCATCGCTGAACAGCTCCTTGCCGACCATGACCCCAAGGAAGTGGTCTCTTCGCTGTTGGAATACTGCTACAAAGACGCGCTGGATGAATCCAAGTACCATGATCTGGATACCGTCGACGCGCGCTTTGATCGTTCTGGGAGGTCGGACCGCAAGGACCACAGACGCAGACGCGACGACGACGAAGCCCCCAGTGAAGCGAATGACGGCTACACCCGGCTGTTCATCGCCCGTGGTGAGAAGGATGGCCTGGACAAGCAGACGCTGACGGATTACCTGACCGAACAGGTGGGCGCCAGAGAATCGGATTTCCAGGATGTCACCGTCCAGGACGAATTCAGTTTTGTCTCCGCCCCGCTTGATGTGGCGGAGCGTGTCCTGAAAGCGTTCGCCACCAAGGATCCCTCCCAACGACCCATCATCACCAAAGCGCGGCCGGACAACCCCAACGGCAGGCATCTTGCTCGTCGTGGTGGCGGCAGACGCAGGTTTGACGATGAACCGTTCCGCCCCCGTTTTGGGAGCCGTGATGACCGCCGTTCCGGCGGGAAACGAAAAGGGAAAAGCAACGCCGAAGGAAAACGTTGAAGCATACGAGCCGCTGGAAAGCGGCTCGTTCGTTTATACCACCGACGATGTTTTGGCTTCGTGGAAAAACAAGCGGGCCTTGTGGTACGCGTTTTTCCTGAGGAGTCCATACCCTGCCGCATAGCCGGTATACACCGCCATTCCCATCCACCCCTTGATGACAAGGCAGGAAACAAGGAAAACGGCTGCGGTGAGCAGACTGCACAGCATTTCTCCCGGAGCCGTGATGGAGAGTCGCTTCTGGACGTACAGGTCGGAGAGCAGGCAACGGAGCGTTAGCAACGCCAAAGTGCTGAAAACCACCAACGTCAGATCATGCAGGGCGAAGACAGACAGATAGGTCAACCCTACGGCGGCGAGCGCCATGATGATGTTGATGACCAGCATGTCCGTCTCCCTGCGGAGCGTCTTGAGCAACGTGTACAACAACAGCGTGTTGCGCCCTTCAAACAGAATCATCGGAACGATGATGCCCAAAAACAGGATGCCGGTCTGGTATTCCGGAAGCATCCACTGGAGTATCGCTTCCAAGGGGAAAAACAGCACCAGGAGGAACGTGCACAAGCTGGTGATGTAACACCCGGTACGATGGAACACCAGCGGGTAGCGGTCGGGACTGCTCGCCTTCAGGATGGGAAACAGCACCACGGAAATCTGGGCGAGAAACGCCAGTATCCCCTGTACGCACACCAAAGCGAAGCTCACCATGCCAAACACTTCGATGGACCATTTGAGCTCAACCATGAACTGCAACAGGCCGATCAACAGCATGCCGCTGATCGTCGAGAAGGTCAGTTTGCTTCCTGCGCGGAAATCTTCTCCGGTTTCCGCGAGCGCCTTTTTCGTCGGTCCCGGCGTGCCGAACGCGATATCCTTGCAGGTGACAAGGATCAGGATCAACGTCACCGACTTCGCCACCAGATCAGAGGCGATCATCGCCGTATAGCCTCGATGACCCGTCGAAAGCGCGATCACCTGCAGGACGGCGCAGATGATCCGCTCCCACACCAGATTGTCGGCGTATTCCTTCACTCTGCCGCTTGCCTGCAGGAGGTATTGGAAAAACAGACGGGGGAGAAGAATCACCGCGGCGATGGCGGCGAACCGCATCACGTGGCGCTCTCCTCCGGAAAACGCGTATCCCAAGGCCAAGATACCCACGGCAACAAGGACATCAAACAGCCAATACAGACGGAACTGGGCGGAAAGGCCTCGCTTGTCCAATTGATCGTATGGGAGGCCACCTTCCCTGAGATACATGCCATCCACCCACCCAAAGTGGAAATAGGGAATATAGGTGATGTACAGCACATACAACTGCCAATAGCCGTACTGCGTCGCCCCCATCAGCTTGGGGATCAATAATCCAGTGAGCGTGGAGATGGATACATTGAATATATTGGCGAAAAGAGATGCGGAAAACTTCCCCATCGCCGAATCTTTCTTCTGGGTCACACTGCATTTTGGTGACGCGTCTTGATGAAAGTCAACGGGATGCTGGCAGGTCGCTCATCGTTTTTTCGCTTGACGCGACTCCCGTTCGGTGGTTTGATGAAATTATGAACGTATTGATGCTTTCCAGCGAGGCGGTGCCTTTTTGCAAATCAGGGGGGCTCGCCGACGTGGTGGGGGCCCTCAGTCCCGCGCTCCATCAGCTTGGCGCCGATGTGCGGATTCTGCTCCCTCTGTATGGATCGATCGATACGGACGGAATGCGGGATGCCGGCGTCTCCTGTGACATTCCGGTCAATGGGCAGACGGAAACCGTCCGCTTCCGCACAAAAACCGTCAAAGATGTACCCTACTACTTCATCGACCATCCATGGTTCACCCAGCGGAAGGGAATCTACGGAGATACGTCGTTCCTTCCCTACGAGGATAACCTGGAGCGATACACGCTCCTGGACAAGGGGGCGTTGGCACTGTGCAAAGCGTTGCAGTGGAAGCCGGATGTGCTCCATTGCCATGACTGGACGACCGGGTTCGCCCCCTATCTGCTGAAGAACTCCCACGATCCCTTCTTCGTGGCGACCAAAAGTTTCTTCACCATCCATAATCTCGCTTACCAAGGGGACTTTTCCCGTCTGGATTTCCTGAAGACGGACATCCCATCCGACCCAAAGCTTTTTCTCGGTATGGGACGGAACGCGCGGTGCAACATGCTGAAGGCGGGATTGGAATTCGCTGACAGGATCACCACGGTAAGTCCGACCTACGCAGAGGAAATCTGCACCGAACCGTATGGATGCGGACTCGACGGCCTTCTCAGACAGCGACAGACCGTATTGAGCGGCATCATCAACGGCATCGATTACCAGGATTGGAATCCCGAAACAGATTCCAATCTCCCCGCGCACTTTGACGCGAACGATTTGAAAGGGAAAACCATCAACAAAGCGGCAGCGCAGAAGGAGTTCGGCCTTCCTCTCGCCCCTGATATCCCGCTGGTTGCGATGATCAGCAGAATCGCAGACCAGAAAGGCTTTCGCGAGTTGTTGGACGGCAGCCCCTGCGCTCTGGAGCGTATCGTGCGGGACCACCACCTCCAGATGGTGATCATCGGGACGGGAGACAATCAGATGGAAGACAAGATGGTGGAGATCGCATCACGCTACCCCAACCTCTCCGTCAACATCCTGTTCTCCAACCGCCTGGCCCACTTGGTGGAAGCGGGAGCAGATTACTTCCTGATGCCAAGCCGTTTTGAACCGTGCGGCCTCAACCAGCTGTACTCCCTCCGGTATGGCACGATCCCCGTCGCGCGACGGACCGGAGGACTGGCGGACAGTATCGTCGACATGGGCGAACACCCTGACCAAGGTGATGGATTCCTGTACACCGAACAACGAGGTGAAGAAATCGAGAAGGCGTTGGAGCGAGCGCTTTCGTTCTATGGACAATTGGACAAATTACGGACGCGCGCCATGACACGCGATTTTTCATGGGAGCGATCTGCTCATTCCTATTTTGCCTTGTATGAGGTATCATAGGAAATAGGGAAACGAAAGAAGGAGGAGCATCAATGAGCAACAAACAAAGGGTCGTGGCGATTGTTCTGGGAGGTGGGAAAGGCACACGCCTGTACCCATTGACGATGGATCGATCCAAACCAGCCGTTCCGTTCGCCGGCAAGTACCGGTTGGTGGACATTCCGATCTCCAACTGCATCAACAGTGACATCAAGCAGATTTATATTCTGACGCAGTTCAACTCAGCGTCACTCCACAACCATATCGCAAACACGTACATCTTCGATACGTTCACCAATGGATTCGTTGAGATCCTGGCGGCGGAGCAGACGTATCACAGCGAAAGCTGGTATCAGGGCACGGCAGACGCGGTACGGAAGAACATGGTCCACTTCCATGACCAGAAAGCGGACTACTATCTGATCCTCTCCGGAGACCAGTTGTACCGGATGGATT
Source organism: Sphaerochaeta sp. (assembly GCA_022482495.1). Lineage (NCBI taxonomy): Bacteria > Pseudomonadati > Spirochaetota > Spirochaetia > Spirochaetales > Sphaerochaetaceae > Sphaerochaeta > Sphaerochaeta sp. The sequence continues at coordinate 85,518 of JAKVPA010000003.1, forward strand.
TCAGGGAAATGTTGCAACGCCACATCGAAAGCGGCGCCGAGCTGACCATCGCAGCCAAGCCGATTTCCCGTTCCCAGGCGACCGGACTGGGCATCATCGGAGCGGACAAGGATGGATTCATCACCAAGTTCTACGAGAAACCGGCGATCGATCTGGACATCACCGACTACAAGACGCCGCCGGAGCTGATGCAGAACGCCCTTCACAAGAACGTGGACAGCTCCAATGAGTATCTCGCCAGCATGGGCATCTACATCTTCAACGCCAAGACGATGGAGGAAGTGCTGAACAACGACAAGACGGACTTCGGAAAGGAAATCATCCCGGATGTGATCAAAACCCGGAAAGTCGCAGCGTTCCTGTTCGACGGCTTCTGGGAAGACATCGGGACGATCAAGGCGTTCTATGAGACCAACCTGGATCTGGCGTCCATCAACCCGCAGTTCAACTTCTACGACGAGGAGATGCCGATCTACACCCATCGCCGTCATCTGCCGGCGACCAAGATGAACTTCTGCAACATCAGCTGTTCATTGGCTTCCGAAGGGTCGATCATCACCAACGCCTACATCGTCAACTCCATCATCGGTGTACGAACGATCATTGAATCGGGAGCAAGCCTGGATGGCGTGTACTGCATGGGCGCCCAGTACTACGAGACGGAAGGACAGAAAGCGGAGAATGCCCGAAACGGAATCCCCAACATCGGAATTGGCAAAGGGACGATCATCCGCAAAGCGATCATCGACCAGAACGTCCGAATCGGTGACGGGTGCCGCATCGGCATCGACGATATTCCACGACAGGAAGGGGATTTCGAGATGTACTCCATCCATGACGGAATCATCGTCATCAACAAGAACGCCGTCATCAAGAACGGGACGGTGATGTAACTCTTTCCTTCTTGTTTCCTGACGTCCTTGCCAGCAGGCAAGGACGTTTTCTTTTTTATCTTTGGTGTTCCTGGATGATCTGTTGATACGCGGACCTGACAATTCCCCCAACCTCCGTCCAGCTGCGATACAGGCTTTTTTGGGCTTGCTTTCCCACTCGGTCATGTTCTTCCGGATTGAGGATTGCCCGTTTGATGGCTCCACCGAATGACTCTGGGGTGTTCTCCGCCAAGTATCCGTTCTCGCCATCCACGATGCCTTCCGAAGTGCACGCCCCCCGGATAAACACCACAGGGACCTGGAAACAAGCGGCTTCACGCATCACCAGACAGGAAGTGTCATACAAGGAAGGAAACAGGAACAACGTGGAGATGGCATACAGGGAAGCGACCAAGGAACGGTCACTGATCCTGCCAAGGAAATGCACACAGGATGCAAGATCATGTTCCTGTACATACTTTTGGTATGCTTCCATCTGGGGGCCAACCCCGACGAACAACATCTGGAACGAAACACCTTGTTGGTGCAAGAGATCCAACGAATCAAGGATCAACGGAATGTTCTTGCAGTCCTTATGTTGGCCGATGTACAGGAAAATGGGGGCTTCATCCGTAACATGGGCATAGGAAAACGCACGGGAGCGCATCGCTTCCAGCTCTTGCGGTGTCGGAATGACCATGTCACAGGCGTTTTCCATCACCGTTACGGGGCGATGGCAATAATACGAGGAAAGAAGCACTCTCCGTGTCGCGTCGCTTGGCGTCCATACCGCGTCACACGCCTGATACACCTTCATCTCAAACCGGACAACCATCTCGGTCAACGGTTTGAAATCATGCACGTACCCATTGATATCATCGCGGAACTGGGTATGAAACGTCCCGACCAACGGAATATGCTTCGCTTTGGCGATCTCCATTCCCAAACGTCCCGAATAAAATGGGCAATGGACGTGGATCAGATCAAACGGAATGTCCATCAGTCGTTTGCGAAGCTCATGAGGCGTCTTCAGGATGCCGTACGGCTTGAGGCGTTCGACCACTTTCCCCGGCATGCGGAACACCCGGTCCCCCCACCCCATCTTTTCGTCGTACGCGGCGGCATCGGCATACCCACCCGTCACGACATATACGGTATCTCCTAACGCAGTCAGTTCCTTCCGATAATTGTTGACAACGTTGCCCACACCATCCATCAACGGCGGGAAAGAATCGTTGAACTCACCAATAATCACAGGTACTCCTTTGGGTCTCCCCAAACCGCTTCACAATACCAGAAGGTCACGCCTTTGGCAATGAACCCTTGGCCTCTGCAAGCGCAGCGATGATGGTTCGGTCACTGGGTGCGAACGGCAGGTTTTCCATCTCCTCGAGGGAAAGGAACCGCGTTTCGGTATGAAAATGAAGTGTCATGGGAGAGAGGTCATTACAGAAAACAACGTAGGCCCTGAGATGATACAACATTTCCTTGTTCACAAAATCGGAAGCGGTGACCAGTTCACCCACGGTGATGGCCAGATTGAGCTCTTCCATCCATTCCCTCCGGAGGGTATCCGCTTCCGTCTCGCCCCACCGGTTCTTTCCTCCGGGAAATTCCCATCGCCCCCCGATGGCCCCGCCTTTGATCCGGAGCCCGACCAGATATCTGCCGTCCTTCTCCAACACCCCGGCAGTCGTGATACGCTCTTCCATGTTCCCTCCTACAGCAACACCAGCATCGGCACGCAGAAATGCACCACCGCCACGATGATCACCGCCAGACCAAAGAAATCCTTGTTCCGTTCGATATAGGTGGTAGCCTCATCCAACACCGTCTTCTCTTCCCCGGTGCGCACCGGATGCGTCGCCATGGCGATGTACCACACCGTCAGGATGAAAATGGTGATGGTCACCAAAAGGTCTCCCAGGAACATTGGGCCAGGATCATACGGGACCACCGCGGAAAGAACAGTCAGCAGCGCACCCCATGGTGATCAACAGGACACGCAGCCACCGTTTGTTCCGAAATCCATACCGGAGGGACAAAAGCAACGGATATTTCACCCCATGGGAGTCAGAGAGGAGCAACAACGCCCCGAACACCAAGAAAATGATTTCCAGGAAGTACACCTGGCTCATCGCTCCGCCTCCCGCACCACCTGTCCCAATAGGGCGATCAACGCTTCACTGTCATAATATCCTTCCGCCTCCGATGCGCGCCTGCCTGCTTTCTGGTGGAGCGCCGTACCTGTCAACGCGGCGTCCTTGACGGACATGCCGCCGGCGAGCAACGCGCCGATGACCCCGGAGAGCACATCCCCGCTTCCCGCCACCCCGAGGGAAGGATTGCCGCCATCAAAAACGGTGACATCCGTCGCCGTGGCGACGTCCACCACGCTGCCTTTGACGACCAGCACGCTCTTTGTCTTCCGTGCGATCTCCTGGATCCCTTCCAAGAACTCCCGGATACTTCCATGGGAGACATCCAGGCCAAGCACCGCTTTGGAAAGTACGGCAAGCTCCCCCAGATGAGGGGTCATCACCAGAAGGCCTTGCGTCGGCGCTTGTTCTTTCCACACCGCGGCATAGGCGCGGATGCCATCGGCATCCAGCACGGTGGGACGTCCTGCCTTCAGGATCTGAAGGAGCAAATCCCCCCTTCCCTCGCCCCACCCCGGACCGGCCAGCACCGCGTCAGCTGGGGCAAGGTCAAATCCATCGGAAAGACGGCGGACCATCACCGACGGGCTTTCCGACGCGGCTATGGGGAGACAATCATCATCCACATACCAAGTGATCAGTCCGGCACGGCTATGGAACGCGGCGCGACAGGAAAGCCGCGCGGCTCCGGGGAAGCGGGAACTTCCGCCAAACACGTACAAATGACCCCGTGTTTTCTTATAGGCGTCGGAAGGCAACGCCCTTCAAGGGGAACACATCCCAGTCATCCGCCTCAAAGAACGAAGTGTCGCATGCCTCAAGACGAGCGAGCGGGAAACAGGGATTTACCACGTCGATGCGTCCGCATATTGCCCGCAGAAGCGGATGGGTGAACACCACTTTCTCCAATCCCATCGTCACGGTGAGGTCGGCATGGAAGACCGTGGCATCCGAACAGGGGAGCTCATCCGCCAACCCCGCGGGGACGTCAATGGCGATCTTCCGCGCGTGGTGGTTTTCATTGGCTTCATCCACCAGTACTTTTGCCATTCCTCCCAACGCGTTCTTCAAGCCGGTGCCGCACAACCCTTCGAAGATGAAATCGGCATCCCGCACCACCGGAACAGCTTCTTCCGGATGCACCAGTTTCACCGGATAGGTTTCAAGGAAAAACTGTTCCATTTGGTGAAGCTCGTTGCCCCGTGGCAACACAATGCAGGTGATGTCGCGATACCCTTCGCACGCGGCGCACCGCGCCGCCGCCAACGCGTCGCTTCCATTGTTCCCCCCACCGCAGAGGAACACCAGCTTGCTGTCCGCATCCAATTCTGGAAAGACTTCCCTGGCGCGCGTCCATAGACGGAGTGCGGCCTGCTCGATCAACAGGATGGGGAGCATTGTCTTCTGTGTCTCACGGTCGATGGCTTCCATTTGGGAGCAGTACACCAGCTTCTTCATGCCCCAACTGTACCCCACGCCCAATGGGGGGTCAACTGCTTTGTTGACACGATGGGCCCTCCGCGCTAGGCTTGAAGTGTCCTGGGGGTGGCCTGAAAGGCCTGAGATTATACCCGATAACCTGATCTGGATCATACCAGCGTAGGGAGTGGAGAACAATCAACAATACAGTCCCCGGCAAAACTACAGGAGGTGCTTATGCAAAAGCATCATGGTTTCTTTGCGGTTCTTGCCATCATGGTTTGCTTCGCGGCGGTTCTGTCCGCGCAACCCGCGCAAGAAGAGGGAGCCAAAGGGAATGTTCTGACGGTGTACTCGTCCAGTTCATTCTGTGGAGAATGGGGTGCCGGCCCATCATTGGCGAAAGCGTTCCAAGAGAAGACGGGGTACACCGTCAATCTGGTCGACTGCGGCAGCACCGGTGAAATGGTCACCAAGCTGATCAGCGAAAAAGACAATCCCAAAGCGGATGTCGTCGTCGGCATTCCGACCACCATGGCCGAGAAGATTTATCAGGCTGACCTGCTTGCCACGTACGAAAGCCCGATGTTGAAGGACATCCCGACGTTCCTCCAGTTCGACCCGGTCCATCGTCTGCTTCCCTACGACTACGGCAACTTCGCCTTCGTCTATGATACGGAAAAGATCACCGGGGACATGGTCCCGCATTCCCTGCAGGATCTGACCGACCCGAAATACAAGGGCAAGGTGATCTTGATCGATCCCCGTACCAGCAGCGTCGGCCAGGGTCTGTTGCTCTGGACCATCGAGGTGTTTGGAGAAGACCACTTCATGGATTGGTGGAAAGCGATGCAGAACGTCGCGTTGACCATCGCCGACGGCTGGTCCAGCGCCTATGGCCTGTTCACCAGCGGTGAGGCGCCGATCGTCATCTCCTACACCACCAGCCCGGTGTACCACGTGACGTACGAGAACACCACCCGCTATCAGGCGTTGATCTTCCCGGAAGGCCATGACACCACCATCGAAGGCGTGGGTATCCTGAAGAGCTCCCGCCATCTTGAGGCGGCAAAGTCGTTCATCGATTACATGCTCTCCGATGGGCAGATCGACATCGCCATGACCAACTCAATGTATCCGACCAATAGTTCGGTAAAGCTTCCCGACGCGTTTACCTACGCTCCGAAACCGCCGAAAGATCTGTACACCGATCCCGCGACGCTTGCCAAAAAGATGGATACATGGCTAACCTTGTGGGAACAGGGGATGAGTACCAAATAACATGGCCAACACACACGGCAAGACCAAGACAGCAGAGCTCGCATGGATGGGAATCCCTGCGTTTCTCCTCCTCGCGTTCCTGTTCTTGGTCCCGTTGTGCGCCACGCTCGCGAAAGCGTTCACTGATGGGGAGGGACACCTGTCCCTCTCCACCTTACGGACGACCTTTTCCCAGCCGTACACCCTCAGGGTGTTGGGCTTCACCCTCCGGCAGGCACTGTATTCCACCCTTGCTTCCACCGCCATCGGTCTCCCCGGCGCGTATCTCCTTGCCAATTACCGGTTTCCCGGCAAAAAAATCGTCACGGCGGTCGCCACGGTTCCGTTTGTGCTTCCCTCCATCCTGGTGGTGCTTGGATTTGTCATTTTCTATGGAAACAATGGAATCCTCAATCGCGCCCTGATGGTGCTCTTCCACACCGATGAGCCGCCACTCCATATCCTGTATTCCCTCCGGGCGATCATCCTTGCCCACGCGTTTTACAACTTCCCTGTCATCATGAACCTTGTCTCCACCTACTGGGAGCAGATGGACCGGCATCCGGAACAGGCGGCGCTGACCTTGGGGGCGTCCCGCGGCACGGTTTTCCGCACCATCACGCTGCCCCGTCTGCTTCCCGCCCTTTTTTCGGCAAGCACCTTGGTGTTCCTGTTCTGCTACAACAGCTTCGCCATCATTCTGGTGTTGGGCGGAGGCCCCGCCTACACCACCATGGAAACGGAAATCTACCGCAAGGCGAGGATGAGCCTGGACGGTCCCGGCGCAGCAGCTCTTGCCTTGATGTCCCTGATCGTCACCATCACGTTGCTGGTCATCTACCTCGCGTTGCAGAAACGTTTGAAAACCCAGGAGGAATACACCCATTCCGTCGTCCAGCAACAGCCTACCAGCCCCCTGGGGAAAACCTTGATCATCTTGTATTCCGTATTGACGGCGGTCTTCGTCCTCGGCCCGATCATCAGCGTCGTGGCCCGTTCCTTCACCATGACGGCAAGCCGTAGCGCGCCGTCCCAATGGAGTCTTGTCTGGTACCGGCAACTGTTCGGCATCATCGCAGGCAAAGACAACATGAAGAGCGCATGGATCGCCTTGCAGAACAGCCTTTCCATCGCCGTGGTGGTCGCTTTGGCGACCATCCCTGCCAGCCTCTCTCTGGCAGCGGCGGCGAAAGGAAAAGGATGGCTTCCTTCCAGTCTGGAACTGCTTGGCATGCTGCCCATGGCGGTCAGTTCGGTGATCATCGGACTGGGCTACTATTTCATTGCCCGACACATCCACACCAAAGGGTATCTGTTGGTGGTGCTGGCCCATCTGGTCATTGTCATCCCGTTCGCGCTCCGGAGCGTCATTCCTGAAGCGCGGAAGATCCCCATCCAGTATGTGGCGGCCGCCCGTACGTTGGGAGCCAGCAGGCTGTATACGTTCTGGACGATCGAGGCTCCGCTGTTGAAGAACAGTTTGATCACCGGAGCGATGTTCGCCTTCGCGCTGAGTCTTGGAGAGTTGAACGCTACACTGACGCTGTCGGACAGCACCATCGTGACCCTCCCCATCGTCATGTACCAGTTGATCGGCTCGTATAATTATCAGGGGGCTTGCGCCCTCGGCACCATTTTGATCATCGCGTCCCTCCTGGTGTTTCTTCTCACCGAGGGATTGAAAGGAAACCGCCATGCCTGAAACCCGTGGTCTCGACTGTACGCTGAAAGCATCTTATCCTGACTTCACGTTGGACGTCTCGTTCTCCGTCAAGCGCGGTGAACTTGCCTGCATCATCGGACCGTCCGGATGCGGAAAAACCACCACGTTGCAACTCCTCAGTGGGTTGATCAAACCGGGAAATGGTTCATCCATCACGCTGGAAGGGGCGGACATCCTCCACCTTCCGACGGAACAGCGTCAGGTTGCGTTGGTGTTCCAGGATTACGCTTTGTTCCCCCAGATGACGGTGGAGGACAACATCGCCTACCCGATGAAGCTGAGAAAAATCCCCAAGATGGAGCGCACGCGCAAGGTAAGCGCGCTGTTGGATCTCGTCTCCCTTCCAGGATTTCAGAAACGCAAACCCGGCCAGCTTTCCGGCGGGGAACGGCAACGCGTCGCATTGGCGCGCGCATTGGCGAGCGAACCGAAACTGCTGCTTTTGGATGAACCATTGTCCGCGCTGGACACCAAACTGCGCAAACACCTCAGGGAGGAGATCCGTCGCATCCACGATGAGACGGGAGTGACGATGCTGTACGTCACCCATGACCAGAACGAAGCGATGGCCATCGCTGATTCCATCATCGTGATGAACCACGGAAGCATCGAGCAGATCGCGTCTCCGGAGGAGTTGTACGCCCATCCCAAGACGCTGTTCGCCGCCACCTTCATGGGAGAAGGCAACACGCTCCCCTACAGCATCATCACCCAGACACTGGCAAGCGAGGGAAACGACTATGTGGTGTTCAGCCCGAAAAGCGGGGAACAGACCATATTCTTCCGTCCCGAACAGGTGACGCTCCAGTCAGACGCGCTCCTTCCCCTTCCGGAATTTCTTCCCCATCTGGAATTCAAGGACGCCACGCTGGCTTCCTGTGTGTTCCAGGGAAGCTTCTACCAACTGGTGTATCATTGGAACGAGTATCAGATCATGGCGATCTCAGACAGACGCCCCAAGGGGCGTACCGCCACCCTTGGGGTTCGATTGCTTGACATCCACCAGTTTCTTGACGGTCAAGCCGTCATGTTGTGATCACGCGCCAAGTCCGCAGATATCCTCGACGTCGTCCTCATTCATCCCTTCCTCATGGATGCCATGATACAGGCGCTCCGCCTGATCAAAGCAGACATCCACGCCTTGGGCGTGAAGATCGACGACGACTTGCTGGGGATTACGCATCTTGGCAAGATAGGACAACAAATTATTCTCGTTGAGTTTATGAAAAAATGCGGCAAACATGATGACACCTTCTGTGCGGAAACGTTTCCCTTGGCTCAAGCCAAGGAGTCTTTCGACCAACGCTGAATTCATGCAGACGGAAGTGTCATTGCGGAGGCTCGTGGTATGCCCCGCTGTTGATCCAGGCTTTGGATTTCTTGTCGTTCAGCCCTTCATATTCGCGGTCGAGAACAAACAAGGATAGGGCCAGCATTGCTTCAATGCTGCGCGTTCGTAAATCTATCCTTGGCATATTCCACGCTCTCCCTTGCATCCAATAGTACTGCAAGAATGTTCTTTTGTAAATAGGACCTATTTCATTCTTATATAACAACGATACCACTGAAGCATATTTCAAAGATTTTTCACACGGCGCTCCTTTCCGTATGAAATCCCTAAATAAGACGCATTTTATCAGTGAAAATCATATTTATTCATTACTATATAAACAATTAGAAAAATACTGCTCAAAGAGCTTACCAAGCGAAACCAAATCGAGTACAGTGGATGCCATGTCAAAGCGGTTATTCTGGTGCCTTATCGCCCTCACGCTTTCCTTCACGCCTCTGTTTGGGACGGCGCGCATGTTCACGTCCATCCAGAGTGGCACATCCTGGTATGCAGGATTCGCCCGCTATCAAGACAGCATCCCATTCCGCTCCAGCTATACCATTGACGTCGACACCGCAATGGGCGTCCGTGATGGACGCTGGGAAATCTCCGCCATCGCGCCGTTCCGCTACACTTCCGCTTCCCCGGTATTTGACAATCTTTCTCGCAGAGAGTTCTATTCACTTGGCATCGGTATGGATTTCCGGATGCTGGCAACCAACAAATTCGGCTGGTTTGGCTCCGGCTTCGTCTCTTACAACTGGTATCTCGTCGACCAGGCATTCCTGTCATTCGGAGCAAAAACAGGCCCGTTCTGGGAACTCGTCTCCCGCAATCTTTGGCGCGTTTCCGTTGCCATCCCCCTGGGCTTTGATTTCCGCAAGGACATTATCGGCGTTTCTGTCGGTATCGTCCTCCGGCTCTCCTACGACCAGAACGAAGCAGAGGTGAGGAACCTTTCCTATGGCTATTAAACACATCCTTGGTCTCCTTGCCTGCTCGCTGCTTCTGGCAAGCTGTGAGTTCCTCACCCAGGAACCCACGGAGGGGAAGATCAACTACGTGGTGGTGGGGATCACGTACACAGGAACCAATGATAATCTGGACACACTCACCTATACGGATGACGATGCCGTTTCATTGGCGAAGGCCTTCGCCCTGTGGGGCAGTCATTCCGGACGTACTCCATCCGGCAAAATACTGACCTCCGAACCAAGCAAGGTTGATTTTGTATTACAACTTCAGGCACTCCAGTCTTCAGCATCTTCACACGACCTTACCATCATCACCTATAGCGGGCATGGATTCGAGGATGGTTCCTTGGCGTTTCCGGATACATCAGGATATCAGACCATGACACCGAAGAAACTGCTGGATCTGGTCAGCCCGATCCCTGGGAGGAAGCTCCTTGTGCTTGACTCCTGTTACAGCGGCGCGTTTGCCGACACCTATGGACTAACCTCCAATACCAACGTATGGGGAAGCAACCCTTGGAGCGTTTTCTTCAGCGACGCTTCCTACGGTCTCTCTGACTTGTTCATCCTCTCCTCTTCCACCAGCGAGACCACCTCCATCGAAACAGACAGCCTCCAGCATGGGGTCTTCACCTACTACTTGCTGAAAGGCCTTGGATGGACGAGTGATAGTGATGCCACGCTCTCCACCCCGGGGGCGTTGGATGAAGACGGAAACGTCACGGTGGATTCCCTGTACGCCTACATTCTTCCCAAAGCGTTGGAATTTGAGGATACCAAGCACGATACCCGACAGCGGGTGACGGTCAACGGAACGGCGGACGATCTTGTCTTGTTCTCATATTGACCCTCTTTTCCCATCTCCCCTGTTTATGGAATGGACAACGGGAAAAGAGTCCGGGATAGTAGGATCATGAACCTGCCAGAGGGAACACCGTTACGACGAATCCTCTCATCGCTGTCCCGATGCATCATCGGGATGCTGCTCTGCGCGGTGCTTGTTTCCTGCGAATTCATCCAGAGTCCGCAGACCCAGCGGGTGAACCTGCTTTCCATCGGGCTGTCCTATTCAGGCACCAACGCGAACACACTGGGAGGGACGATCAACGACGCGACGGAAGTGTATGAGGCCTTTGCGCAACTGTACGGAACGGCAATCGTATCATCTGCTCTTCTTACAGACGACAAAGCGACAAAGGCCGCCGTACTGCAGCAATTGTCCTCCCTTCCCCAAGCCGATCTTACCATTGTGTACTACAGTGGTCATGGTGTGGAAGATGGTTCGTTGGTGCTTTACGCAAACCCGATTCTCAGGGAGGATGAAACGATCAACCCAGAGAGTCTGCTTGGCGTGGACGAATTGCTCGCGGCGTTGGAAGCGATTCCCGGGACCAAACTCTTCATCAATGATTCCTGCTACAGTGGCGCGTTCGTGCAAGGAAAACGGATCAACCGTTTCGTTGGTGGGCGAGGATGACCCGTTTGGGGAAGTGTTCCGCGCGTTCTTTACCCGGCATTCCTACCAGAACGATCTTTTCGTCCTCTCTTGCACCACGGCGGACAACACGGGAAAAGAAAGCAGGCTGTGGAGCCACAAGCACGGATACTTCACCCAGGCGCTCCTGGACGCCATGGGATGGAATCACCAAGGAAACCTCGATCCACCGGACACGCTTACATTGGATGGGTTGTACCGGACCATCAAACAAACACAGCAGATATCACTTTCTGGAACCTATGGGCAACACCCCATGGTGTTCCAGGGTACGGAAAACCTGGTGTTGTATCAGGCGAACGGGAACTGATAGGAATCATCCATCTGCGTCCCGTTCAGCTCCCCTTTGGTGATCCGATCAATCTCATCACGGATGGCGGCAGCCTGTTCGTACTGAAGGTTCTTGGCGCATTCCAGCATCTGCTTCTCCAATGCCTTGACGTACTTCTTCCGGCCCTCTTTCTCCAGCAGATTGTACCCGGCCCGTTCGATCTTCAGGTTTTCCTTGAAGCTTTCCTTCGCCTCGGTGTTCTCCCTCTGGATGATGTCCTGCACCTTCTTGACGATGGTCTTCGGTGTGATGTGATGCTCCTCGTTGAACGCCATCTGGACGGCACGGCGATGCCGCGTCTCATCGATGGCTTCCTTCATGGCGTCGGAGATGTGGTCGGCGTACATGATCACATGGCCGTCGGCGTTGCGGGCCGCCCGTCCGATGGTCTGCACCAAACTGGTGGCTGAGCGGAGGAACCCGATCTTGTCGGCATCCAGAATGGCCACCAGGGAGACTTCCGGAAGGTCCAACCCTTCCCGAAGCAGGTTGATGCCAACCAGCACATCGAATTTTCCAAGCCGAAGATCCCGGAGGATCTCGACTCGCTCCACCGTCTCCACCTCGCTGTGCAGGTACCGGACCTTCAATCCCATGTTGGCGAAGTAATCGGTGAGGTCTTCCGACATCTTCTTGGTCAACGTGGTGACCAACACCCGTTCATGCTTGGCGATGACCTTTCGTATCTCACCGTACAGGTCTTCCATCTGCCCTTCGGTGGGCTTGACGACAATCTCCGGATCCAACAACCCGGTGGGCCTGATCAACTGCTCCACCACCTGGGAGGAATGCTCCAGCTCGATCTTCCCCGGCGTTGCGGAACAACAGATCCGCTGGCCGACGATCTGGTCAAACTCGTCATACTTCAACGGGCGGTTGTCCAATGCCGACGGAAGACGGAATCCGTAGTTGACCAGATTGAGCTTGCGGGAGCGGTCCCCTTCGTACATCGCCCCCACCTGGGGCAACGTCACGTGGCTCTCATCGATGAACGTAAGGAAATCCGGTGGGAAATAATCCAACAATACGGCCGGTCGTTCCCCTTCCTTGCGGTCGGAAAGCGGACGGGAGTAGTTCTCGATGCCGGAGCAGTACCCGATCTCCTCAAGCATCTCCAAGTCATACTCCACCCGCGTCTTGATCCGCTCCGCCTCCAACGGTTTGCCGTTGGAAAGGAAGTACTGGTACTGGTCCTCCATCTCGCTGCGGATCCTTCCGATGGCAGCCTTGACCTGCTCTGGTGGCATGACGAACTGTTTGGCAGGGTACAGCGTAAAACTTTGCACCGTATCCTGCTTCTCCCCGCTTACCGGATCAAACCACTGGATTCGGGCGATGGTGTCCCAGTCAATGTCGATCCTGATGGCGTTCTCCAGATAGGACGGACAGATTTCAATCGTGTCCCCCCGCACCCGGAACGCGCCGCGCTGCAGCACCATGTCGTTCCGCTCGTACTGCATCCGGACCAGCTGGTCCAGCATCTTGTGATGGTCGAATGGTTGTCCTACGGAGAACGTGCACACCATGTCCCGGATGGAGACTGGGTTGGCCAAGCCGTAGATGCAGCTGACCGTGGCGACGACGATGATGTCCCTGCGTTCCATCAGAGAGAATGAGGCGGAGAGCCGGAGACGATCGATCTCGGCGTTGATGTCCGCGTCTTTTTCGATGTACAGGTCTTTGCCTGGGACGTACGCCTCAGGCTGGTAGTAATCGTATGTGGAAACGAAATACTCGACGGCGTTGTCCGGAAAGAACGTCTTGAACTCCCGGTACAGCTGGGCGGAGAGCGTCTTGTTGTGGGACAGGATGAGTGTGGGGCGTTGGATCTGCTCGATGACCTTGGCCATCGTGTAGGTCTTCCCGCTTCCAGTGACCCCTTTGAGCGTCTGCCAACGGTCTCCGGCACGGATTCCTTCCACCAGCTCGTCGATGGCCTGCTGCTGGTCTCCCGCCGGTTCGAACGGCGCGACCACGCGGAACCGTTTCTGGCCACCGATGGCCTGCTCCCCATGGATGTTGGTGATCTCCTGTCCGCCCCACGAACCGTCGACCTTGATCTCTTCCATACCCTATTTCACCAACGAACTGACATCCTCGCCGGTACGAGCCCGGAGCGTGACGGTAAGTACTTTGGTCTCCCCCTTCCTGTTGATGGTGACCTTTACCTTATCACCTTCACGCGTGTTAAGCAACGCCAGGTAGAAATCGTTCAGGCCGGTGATCTGCATGTCGCCAATGGCGGTGATCACATCGCCACCCAGGTACATGACGGAAGAACCGTACTTCACCTGCTCCTTGCCACCGAGAATCCCCGCCTTCTCCGCTTCCCCGCCACGTTGCACCTGGCTGACCAGAACTCCCTGGGTGACGGTGAGATTGGCGTAGTCCGCCAACGCTTTGGTCAGCTGGACCGGTACGATGTCCATCCAGCCCCGACGGACGGCGCCGTATTTGATCAAATCAGGGATCAAGGAGACGGCCGTGTCGATCGGAATGGCGAAGCTGATGCCTTGGCTTGACCCGGTAACCGAATAAATCGAGCTGGAAATGCCAATGACCTCTCCTTTTCCGTTGAGCAGCGGTCCGCCGCTGTTGCCCGGATTGATGGACGCGTCCGTCTGAATGGCGTTCATGATGATCCGTCCCGCTTCCGTCTTTACCGGCCGGTTCAGCCCGCTGACCACCCCGGTGGTCATGGCGCGTTCATACCCGAACGGATTGCCGATGGCGATAACCTTCTGCCCCACCTTGAGGTCTTCACTGGTCCCCAGTTTCACCGGCTTCAACGGGGTGTTCTTGTCTACGTTGATCTTGATCACCGCAAGGTCATCCTCTTTATCCAATCCCACCAGTTTCCCGTTGAACTGCTTCTGGTCGGAAAGCCCGACGATGACATTGGTGGCGCCTTCCACCACGTGGGCGTTGGTCAGAATGTATCCATCCCGCGAGATGACAAATCCGCTTCCCGTTCCTTGGGATGGCAGTACTTCCATGTAGGCGCTTGCCGACGGGACGGCTGCGGTCGTGGTGATGTATACCACACTGGGGCTGACATCCTGGTACACCCGGATGTTCTGCATCTCATCAAAACTGTACTGCCAGTCGGCGTTGTCCCCGGCAAGGACGGTCAGGCCATCGTCTCCGTACAGGATCTGGTTGACATGCAGGTCGGCGAGATCGAACAACGCCTGTTCGCCTTCCGTATCCACCACGGTTTTCAAGGTCTTTTTCAGTTCCTCACGTTGCTTGTCCCGCGCGATGGACCGTGTCCATCGCACCAACAACGAGGCGACAACGATGGCAGCCACCACCACGAGGAACTCCACCAACAGGCGTCGTATCCTACGTTTTGTCGCTTTCAGCATGGGCGGCCTCCGACAACGCCTGGGCGATGACCCGTTCGTCCCAGAAGAACGACGGCTCCTGACCATCACCCCCGAACACACCAGCCTGATGCAACGCGGCAAGCAAGGCCCCCGCATAGGCGTGACGATCACGCGGGGCCTCAGAGGTCACGACGGTGCCATCAGGGGCGTGCCAGATTCCGTTGAGGATCACATGGGCGCCACACTGGCGCTGGATATCCTGCCACCCCATGCCCCAAACCTCCGAATCCTCATCCCAGAGGATCAAGGCATCCGCCTCCTCGGCGGCTTGGGACAGGCACGTTCTTACCCACACGGGGTCATCCACGCCACCAGCAGGCAGATTCGGTTCCAACACCACCGACGGATGGGGAGCGTAGCGACGGACGGCCGAGAGCATCGGCTTCGCGGAGGATTCCGTCCAAAGCGGAACGCCTCCCATCAAAATCACACGGACATCCGTGTTCACCCGTAACGCGGAAAGCAATTTCTCCTCGTCAATACAGAGTGGCGCCGTTCCTTCCACATGCCCAGGAGTCATGGAAGGAGCCGGATTATCGCACAGGTCTGGGTCAAACAGGATGCACAGATCCACCAGTTTTTCCAACATGGCCTGTCCTTGCGGATCAAAGGAAATGGGAGAAAACAACGCCACGGGCGCACCAGCATTCACCGCGGAAACGGCTGTCTCCCAGCCCACGCCGGAAAACCCATTTGGTTCTGCAATCACTTCACCCATCGCGACAATCATGTTCCTCTCCTCACAGATACTGCTTCTTCGGTTGTCCCGTCACCCAGGCGTACACCTCCACCAACCCTTTGTCAGGGCTCATGGCGATCTTCTGCAGCAACACTTCCTCGATCTGGAAGAACCCCACGTCACTGGACATCTCCACCTCGATCTTGATGGGATGCGACTCCCCTTTGCCGATGGTCACCCGCTCGATGGCCTTGGAACTGTACTTGTGGATATCGCCCACTTTCGCCTCGGTGTTGAGGATCAACGGGATGCGGGCACGCCCCTTCTCCATATCGCAGCCGTCGGCAATGAGGATCAGGCCGGCTTCCACGCTGTGGATCTTCTTGGAAGCCATGTGGCCGAGGATTCCCTCCGTCGCGATGGAAAGGATTGCAATCTTTTCCTGTGGGTTGGAAGGGATCAAACCATCCAGAATCCGCTGCATGATGGGCCGGGCGATCATGCAACTCATCGTCTCATGATCCGTCCGGGAGACGGTCATTCCCAGGTCGTGAAGGAACGAAGCAAGCAACACGCCGCAGACGGAATCATCAAACGTCCCGCCTTCTTCTTTTTCCAAACTGGTTTTCACACCACTCTCGTGAAGGATCTTCAGCATCACCAGGCTGTTGATGGCAACCTGGCGCATGTGCACCGGGCCATGGTCGTTGTATCCCAGCCGTTTGATGGAGACTTCGTTGGCGTACTCCTGCAGATACTGGATCTCTTGATCGGCGATCAACGCCAACCCTATCGTATGGCTCAGTTCCTTGGGATCGAGCATGGACATCAAATGCTGTTCAAGTGTGATTTCTTTTGGTGATTTCATATACCCATACAATACACAGGAATGGCGCAACAGGAAAGAGGCAGTAGCACTGCGGGAAAGAAACCGTTACAATACGCGTATGGCAAAACTGACAATGCGCAGTCTGAAGTGGCTGGGAAAACCGGAAACATGGCACAAGGATTACCGTTCCCTGTCCCTGACCGTCGATCCCGGCACCACCTACCCCGGGCGGAACGCAAGCATCCTTGCCGTTTCTGACCAGAATCTGGCGGCCACGGTGCTTCTTTCCATCGCCCCCTCGGGTGGGGAATGCGGGATGCTGGTGTTCCAGACGGACCAAAGCCAGATTGCCGCGGGAGCTCATCAGAATGGCTTTCTCATCCATTCCATGGTGATGGGATATCTTACCGAAACACACGTATCCTGCCCGATGAATGGACGAAAGGATATCTGGATGCGCCTGGAACGAAACGAAGACCAATTCAAGATCAGCTACAGCTTTTCAGGAGAGACGTTCATCCCCCTCGTGACCTCCCGCCTTCCCGGAGCGGAGAGCAGCTTCAGCTTCGGGTTTTACTTCGCCAACGCGACAAAGGTCCCTTTCTCCGCGGAATGCGGTGAATTCCACGTTGTGCCGCTTTCGTAAAGCGCAACATCGTGGTACTATCAATGCATCTTTTTCGAACGTCCCTTTGGAAGGACGAAAGGAAGGTTTTGGTATGGATGAAACGACGCTGAAGAAAGACGAGGGAGCGCCCGCGAATTTTTTGGAGAAGATCATCGAGGATGATCTGGCCAACGGGAGGGTACCGAACAACACCATTGTCACCCGTTTCCCTCCGGAGCCCAACGGATATCTGCACATCGGGCACATCAAGTCGATCTGCATCAACTTCGGACTGGCGGAGAAGTACCATGGGATCTGCCACCTCCGGCTGGATGACACCAACCCGGAGAAAGAGAACATGGAGTACATCGAGTCCATCAAAAAGGACATCCACTGGCTGGGGTTCGATTGGGGAAAACACGAGTACTACGCGTCGGATTACTACCAACAGCTGTATGAGATCGCTCTTCGGTTGATCAAGGAAGGCAAAGCGTACGTGGACAGCCTCAGCCCGGAGCTGGTCAAGGAATACCGCGGCACACTCACTGAACCGGGCAAGAACAGCCCGGACCGTGACCGCCCGATCGAAGAGAACCTCCGTTTGTTCCAGGAAATGAAGGACGGCAAATATCCCGAGGGGAAATACATCCTTCGGGCGAAGATCGACATGGCCAGCCCGAACATCAATCTCCGAGACCCGACGCTGTACCGGATCAAATATGCCACCCATCCCAGGACGGGCAACACGTGGTGCGTCTATCCGATGTACGACTTCACCCATCCGATCAGTGACGCCATCGAAGGCATCACCCATTCGATCTGCACGCTGGAGTTCGAGGATCATCGTCCCGCTTATGACTGGGCGACTTCCATCGACGGCATCGAGAACACCCCGCACCAGTACGAGTTCGCCCGCTTGAACGTCAGCTACCTGTTGATGAGCAAGCGGCGGTTGCTCAACCTGGTCAACCTGAAGATCGTCGACGGATGGGACGATCCACGGATGCCCACCATCAGTGGAATCCGCAGACGTGGCTACAGCCCGGAGTCGATGAAGGATTTCATCGCCCGTGTGGGTGTGGCCAAAGTCGAGTCAATGGTAGACTATTCCTTGATGGAATTCTGTGTCCGTGAGGATCTGAACAAGCGCGCCAAGCGTCTGATGGTCGTCCTTGATCCGCTGAAACTGGTCATCGACAACTATCCGGAAGACAAGACGGAGTACTTCGACGCGGAAAACAACCCGGAAGTGGAAAACAGCGGGATCCATCCGATTCCGTTCGGCAAGGAACTGTACATCGAGAAGGAAGACTTCATGGAGCATCCCATCAAAGGGTATCATCGGTTGTATCCCGGCAATGAGATCCGCCTGAAGTACGCCTACTACATCACGGCGACCTCCGTGGAGAAGGACAAAGACGGCAACATCGTCTGCGTCCACTGCACCTACGACCCAGAGAGCAGAGGCGGTTCCACGCCGGATGGACGCAAGGTGCGCGGCACTTCCCATTGGGTTTCGGCAAAGGATGCCGCGGACATCGAGGTCCGTCTGTATGACAAGTTGTTCCTCACCGAATATCCCGGCGAGAAAACAGGCAACTACATGGATGACCTGAATCCTGACTCCCTGAAGGTCATCCAGTCCAAGGGCGAACCGGAGGTGAAGAATGCCAAAGTCGGTGATTACCTCCAGTTTGTCCGCAACGGGTATTTCTGCGTGGACTGCAAGGACAGCACTCCGGAACACATGGTGTTCAACCGCACCGTGACGCTGAAGGACAGCTGGGCCAAGCTGAAAGACAAGATGCAGAACCAGAACGCGTAACACTGACGGCGCCCATCACGGGCGCCGTTCTTATGTCCGGAACTGTATTTCTCCTCCGACCATCCCCTGGACATCCCACATTCCTTGATACGAGACCACGGCAAGATCGGTACGAAACCGCATAGTTCCCCACTTTTTCTCAAACGGGTAGGATGCACCGATCTCCCCGTACCCGGCATACCACGGATCCCCTGTCGGAGTTTTGTCCGCACTTTTGTTGGGGGCATATTGGTTTCCCCTGTCATTATGGGCGGAAAACAGAGAAACCTCCCCATGCACCAGGTACAA
Source organism: Sphaerochaeta sp. (assembly GCA_022482495.1). Taxonomy (NCBI): domain Bacteria; kingdom Pseudomonadati; phylum Spirochaetota; class Spirochaetia; order Spirochaetales; family Sphaerochaetaceae; genus Sphaerochaeta; species Sphaerochaeta sp. The sequence continues at coordinate 104,701 of JAKVPA010000003.1, forward strand.
TCCTTTCAAAGAAATCTCCCATCCTTCAAACGATTTCCAGGAGAGATCAGCCTCGCCGACAATGGCGTCTCCCCCATAGGGAAACCCAAGATAGGTGAACAGAGGGATTTTCTTGTAGTTCACATTCGTCGCGTACCGATGGAAGATCAGGAAATCAACGTTTTGCCTTCGGTACAACCATGGGGTGGTATATGCCCCTTCCAAGGAAGCGGTCATTACGCCATTCCCCCACCGCGCCGCGTGCCGCACCCCACCAGAGAGCCCCCAAGAGGTGGGTTGCTTCTCGTTTTCCGTAATGGCTTTCGCCTGGTCAAGACAGAACTGAGTGAACAGTTTCCATCCCGCCACAGGAACCACCTCCAGTTCCAAATGCGCGATTGCGTTGAACACATCCGAAGCGTTCAGGTTGTGATAGATGAACGCTGGGTTCAGGTACTGCAGTTTCACCTGATCCGTACAATACATGATATTTTCGGAAAGAGCAAAGGAAAACCATCTGACCGGTTTCCAATCAAGACGATGGGCGAGAAACAACCGTGTGGGGACCGTGCTGTCCACACTGTTTGCATTGCTGTAGTCCATATCCAACGGCATCAGCACAAACGTCATCCCCACCTGATTCCCAAACACGCTGAGTCTCAGGTAATCGGCGCGATCCACATGAGCGTCGAAAATGAAATTTCCGATATGGGACGTTCCCCATGAAATCTGATCACGGCTGACGGATATCGCAAGATATGGCAGGGCGAACGAAAAGGTGGTGCGTCGTGGCGTATCAATCTCAAGCATGGTGACATTAGGGAAATTTCCCACGATCTGTTGCTGATACACATACGAGTTTCCTACGGTAAGAATGGATCCATCTGATGCCGGAACCAGCGCACCGATACCGACCCATGGGGAAGCCAAGGAATCCAAACGCACAAGATCATCTTTGTAGGTCACACGACCCCAACCGTACTCCAGGCCCGTTGACAGGGAGAATCCACCGACCGACACCCGCAGGAACAAGCTGGCGAATGGCTTACGGCGCGTCCACCCATACACCCACATGCTGTCCGTAGTAAAATCGGTGTTCTGGTGGACGTACAGTTCAGGAGCGATGGTCAACCCAAGCTGGAATTCTGACGTTGCCTGCTGAAACCGTCGCGCGACCTTTTCATATAAGGGTTTCACCTCGCCAGGGATTTCCTGTTCATCCAAACGGAGGAACTCATGCTCCGCCTCAACCATCGACCACGGACGCGCTGTAGATGGTCCTGCGGTTCCCACAAGAAGGAACAACCGGTCCATCTGGTCGTACAAGTCATCCTGCAACGGGATGATGTCACCTGGCGCGGCCCAAAGGGCCGAGGCCAGGAAAAGCATCACCCATACCAATCGCCATCTTTTCACATTGAATACGACACTCCCAAAGTTATCTGGACATCCTGGATCAACCCATTCGCCGCGATATTCCCAGGATTGACCATCATGATGTAGTCCGTCTGCAGGAATCCGCTGAAGCCATGTCCGAATTTCATCGCCCCATTGACCCCGGCGACGAACGTATGCCAGACACTATCTCGCGTGGTCGTGGCGCTGGAGTCCTTTTGGTTCCCCGTCTGGTGATGCGTGGTGGGCGTCGTCTGGTTGACCATTCCCTCCGTATTCACCTGGGTCCACACGGTCCACTTGTCGTGGGTTCCGTGGGCCATGTAGAACAGGTTCCCGCTTACCGACCAGCGGAACGGAACGGCATACTTGACGTTCAGGTTCCCCACGATGGCATCTCCACCGTACTTGTATCCAAGGAACTGCTCGTCGTAGTATTCCGTCCCTCCTGCTCCGATCATTTCCCGTACGGCCTACCACGTAGTTGATACCGTATTGTCCCACCTCTTGGTTACGTCCTGTTCCTCCATTGGATTGCGCGTCGCCATCACGGAGATACAGGTACGGATCGGTGTACGCCCCTTCCAGGTTGAACGACAACGCGCCGTCCCCTACTGTCGTGGTGTACGTGCTACCCAGCATGTATCCCATCGCCCCCGGTTCAGCTGCTCGGGTATCGTTTCCGGGAATGGCTTCCCCTGGCAACACCGACTCGTCGATGACCCACTGTCCATACAAGTTCCATCCCGGAATCGGGGTGTAATCCATTTCCAGCCCGAGAATCGAATTGGAAAGGGAACGGGTATAGTTGTTATGGTACAGCATGGCAGGATTCAGTACGGCAAGGTCGATGCGGTTGTCCGCACTCATGTACATCACCCCTTCAGTCAGCGCGATCCCCACATGGTCCCAGAACGTCCTCCACTCCAAGCGATGGGCGATGAACATGCTGATGCCGTTGAGGAGATGGGACTGTCCATATCCTACTCCCCCCGTTCCATTGGTATACACCCCATTGGCTGAAGTATCCGTAGAATCATATTTATAATAATTCTGCGGATGGGGGAACGCCGATACCAGGAAGGTATATTTGAAGTTGTCGTCAAAAGCGGCGATCCGGGCCATGTTGTGGTATTTGATATGGTCACCTATGATGAAATTACCGGTAGTGCCATTTCCCCAGGAAAGACGGTCACGACCCATTTGGAACGACCAGTGATTCCCGCCCGCAGAAACAAACGCCCGGAGTGGCATGTTGAAATCAAGCTGCTTCATATCATTCTGGTCAGGCAGAAGAAACGGTGTGTTCGACCAGAACAGGCTGTCTCCGAATTCTCTTCCATTGGAAAGATGTTTGGTCACACCAAAGGAGAAATCGAAGTATCCATAGAAATTGTTTCCGATATGCTCTTCGGAGATCAACTGGAGGAATGGCTTCTCATTCGCCCATCCTCGTATCCAATTGTCTCTTCCTTGGAAGTAAGACGAATCAGAATTGGTATTGAGATACATCTCTTCGTTCACCGCAAGATGGCCGGAGAACACCGGAGAGGACGCATCACCCGTGATGGTGTTCCGAACCTGGGTATACCATTCCTTTTCCGTGGAGTTCAACGACGCCTCATTGATGCGTTCCAGCATTGCCATCAGTTCCGATCCGCTATACGGACCGGAAGATGAAGGCAAAGCAAGACCTTGGATACGGTACAAATCCACGATTACCTTGTAGGAAGGATCATCGATGGGATAGATTTTCTCAAAGTTTGACCTTGCTCCAAGGGCCAACGTCAAGGACAAGACGACACATATACCCAATGCACACTTTTTCCTCATACAAACCACCATCTTTGTTTTTGTAATCCTGAGTATACAGTATACACCTTTTCAGGAAAACTCGTATTCTCTTTACCCTTGCCGTCCCCCATTCTCTCCGGTATCATGTCGGCATGAGGTATTTCTTCGACCCCCATTGTCACGTGATGACGTTGCAGCACCCCAATCTGGTAAGTTTCATCAACTCCATCGATTCCAGTCTCCCCGACTTCATCCGAAGCGGGGCGCTCTCACCTTCCTATATCCTCACCGGCAGGAACCTGAACGTCAGCAACATGTTCTCTTCGTTGATGAACACGCTCCGCGCGTTTGACGGGCCCATCGCCCGCATCTTCGCCCTGATGGAAGACGATCTTGCAGGCGTGTACACACATCGTAATCCGACGCTTCCCTACCCCAAAGAACCATTCTTCAGGGATGGGAAGTTCCATTTCCGTGGCATGGAGTTCGACCGTGTCGGCCTCTGTCCGCTTCTGATGGATTTCTCCATCCTTGAATCGGAGAACCAGAAGATGTACTACACACGTACCGGAGAGAACAAGATCACCGAATACGCCGAAGAGACCGTCCAAGGCATCGAGGAATACTATGCCCAACGCCCAAACCACCTGTTTGACATCTTCCCGCTCCTTGGCATCAATCCAAAAGCGCATACGCTCCAAGACATCGAACATCTTCTGGACACCTATGTAGTCACCGATCACGCCATCGTGCGGGAAGAACATACAAGGAAACGGTTCTTCGGCGTAAAGTTCTACCCACCCCTTGGATTCGACGCCTGGCCGAAAGACAAGGAAGAACGGAAAAAGGTGGAAGCCATTTATACGTTCTGCACCACGTATGACCTTCCCATCATCACCCACTGCGACGACCAGGGCTTCCGAACCTACCCGACGAAATACTCATGGGAATGGACCAGTCCAAACCATTATATACCCGCTTTGGAACAATATCCTGAATTGCGGATTGATTTCGCCCATTTTGGAACCCAATACAATGGGTTGTCCAAGGCAAATCTCAACTCCCTGGCAGCCACCGTCGCCGGCCAACCACGATCCCCGTGGTTCTACCAGATCATCGACCTGATGAAGATCTATCCTCATGTGATGAGCGACTTCTCGTTCTCCGGAACCATCGAGACATTTTATGCCGAGGTGCTTTCCTTCCTGAATGCCCAGGATGATGAGACACGGGAACACCTCAAGGGACGGATGATGTTCGGAAGTGATTTTTCCATCAACCTGCTGAAAGTGGAGTCCTATCTGGAATACTACGAACTGTTCGCCCGAAGCGGTTTCTCCGACCAGGATGTGATCCGCTTCGCCCAGGCCAATCCGATGGCGTTCCTCGGACTGAAGGAGCACGAATGAAACCAAGTGAACTGTTCACACCAGAAGAGATCACCTTTCTCTCCCGTATCCCCCGTCTGTTTTTGTTGGATTTTGAAGGGGATGAAGAGCTGGATGACGATGATCTGGATGAGATATTCGACGCCGTGATGGAAACCGAGCAGTCGGCTTCGGACACTGCCATCCAGGAGCGGATTCTTGACGCCATCCAGAAGGCATGAAAAAACCGGAGACGACATCGCCTCCGGCATACCGAGTTTTCCAGAACCTAGTAGTTCTTGGCAACCAGCTCGAAATAGGCCTGCGGATGACCACAAACCGGGCAGACGCCAGGGGCTTTCTTGCCGATGACGATGTGTCCACAGTTGGAGCATCTCCAGATCTGCTCGCCGTCGCGGCTGAACACCAGACCATCCTGGACGTTCTTCAGCAGGGCGAGATAGCGTTCCTCGTGGGTCTTCTCAATGGCGGCAACCATCTCGAACAACGTCGCGATCTTGGTGAACCCTTCCTCATGGGCAACCTTGGCGAACCCTTTGTACATGTCGGTCCACTCGTAGTTCTCACCAGCGGCAGCGGCCTTCAGGTTGGAAGCGGTATCCGCGATATCACCAGATTCCTGCAGGAGTTTGAACCAGATCTTTGCATGCTCCTTCTCGTTGTTGGCGGTCTCCTCGAAAATGTTTCCGATCTGCACATACCCTTCCTTGCGGGCTTTCGAAGCAAAGTAGGTATACTTGTTCCGAGCCTGAGACTCACCGGCAAACGCCGTCTGCAAATTCTTTTCCGTCTGCGATCCTTTCAGTTCCATACCTTACACTCCTTCACAATGATGGAATTTATGTTGACAATCGGGACAAACCCCCCGGTAGATGACATCTTTGCCCTCCACCAGGTATCCGGAAGCATCAACGATGGTTTCCAGACTTTCGCCCGAAGTTACGCACAAATCACTAACCCGCCCACAAACCGTACACTGGATATGATAGTGTGAGGAAAGCGTTCTGTCAAAATGTTCAGGCCCGTCTGTGACACGAACCGCACGGATCTTTTTCTCATCGACAAGATTGTGGAGGTTCCGATACACCGTGGACCTGCTGATGGACGGATGCTTCCGTGCCACCCGCTGATACACTTCATCAGCATTGGGATGATCATCGGACGCAAGCACCGCTTCCAGAACCAATTCCTTTTGTATGGTCTGCCGTTTTTCAGTAATCATATTTGATTCTTATTAGTACTTTATTCTATCAAGGAGAATGTGTCAATATTTTTTAGAAAAAGATGGTCCCTTTCGCTGACCATTCTCATCCCAAACAAAAAAGGGACTCCTCTTTCGAGGAATCCCCTGTATCGGACACTAAATGAAACTTACGTGTCGTCTTTCTTATTCTTCTTGTCGTCATCAAGCCAGAAGAAATTATCGTTCTCGTTCTCTCCTCTGGTCTTGGTGTCACGGAACTTGTCGAATCCATACGGCTTCGGCTTGCGGTCCGGGCGATCCTTTCCAAATCCACCACGGCGATCATCGCTGTAGCGGTCAGGACGTGAGAATCCACGGTCTCCGCCGAATCCACCACGACGGTTGTCATCACGGCGGCCGAAACCACCACGATCACCATAGCCGCCACGGCTGTCATCACGACGCCCATAGCCACCACGATCACCATAGCCTCCACGGCTGTCATCACGACGCCCATAGCCACCACGATCACCATAGCTTCCACGGCTGTCATCACGACGCCCATAGCCACCACGATCACCATAGCCGCCACGGCGGTCGTCATCACGACGTCCATAGCCGCCACGATCACCATAGCTTCCACGGCTGTCATCACGACGCCCATAGCCGCCACGATCACCATAGCTTCCACGGCTGTCATCACGACGCCCATAGCCACCACGATCACCATAGCCGCCACGGCGGTCGTCATCACGACGTCCATAGCCGCCACGATCACCATAGCTTCCACGGCTGTCATCACGACGCCCATAGCCACCACGATCACCATAGCCGCCACGGCGGTCGTCATCACGACGTCCATAGCCGCCACGGTCACCATAGCTTCCACGGCTGTCATCACGACGTCCATAGCCGCCACGGTCGCCATAGCCGCCACGGCGGTCGTCATCACGACGTCCATAGCCACCACGATCACCGTATCCACCACGGCGGTCATCATCGCGGCGTCCATAGCCGCCACGGTCACCTCCCCGGCGATCAGAATCTTCGTCTCCGGCATCAGAAGATTCCGCGTCAGCATCCTCTTCTTCCTCACCTTCGGCATCTTCATCCTGGTCATCATGGTCCTTGCGGCCCTGGCCGTACGGACGAGGCTGGAACGCTTTCTTGGCGATGGCCATCCGGTCTTCTTCCGTCTCCGGCTCCGCATCCTCGGACGCATCCGCTTCGGACTCATCCTCAGCATTCTTTGCCGTCTTCGGCTCGTCATCAGACCAATGGAGCGTCAATACATCGTCATCCGCCTTCTCCTCAGCTTCCGGCTGGGAATCAGCAGACGGTTCGACCGTCTCAGAAGCAGGAGCTTCCGCTTCCGGCTGGGTTGGAGTCTCGGCATCCGTCTTCACTTCGTCTTCCGGAGCTTCCGTTTTCTTGGAAGCGGACTTCGTCGTTTTGGTGCTCTTCTTGGTTGTCTTCTTCGCCTTCGGCGCCTCTTGTTCGACATGCTGGTCGGTTTCCGTCACCGCCGCTTCATCCAAACCTTCTTGTTTCTTTTCTTCTTCACTCATTTGTGGTACATCCTGCTGCACTTCCGCAGCTTCATTCATCGGTGGGAACACCAGTTCATCCTGGTGGAGCCTCACCGTCTCAGTCTTGGCTAACAGCCAAGTTCGCGCGGTCCCTTTCTTATGGGCAAATCCTGGTGCTGCGACCTCCCAGGTGATCTCCCTCACATCAAAACCGCTGATCAAGCGCTTGTCCAACTGGAAACTTCCCAGATTATTCGAGAACAAGAGCAGGCCGTCATCGGCCAACAACACATTCAGCACCCTCAGCCAACGCGCGTAATCGCGCTGTACATCAAAGTCCGAATCCATCTTGTGGCTGTTGGAGAACGCCGGAGGATCGAAGATGATCAAATCAAACTTCTTTCCATCCCGAACCGCTCCCCCCACGTATTTCCATGCGTCCATAGCCACACACGGGCACGCTTCCCCAGAAAACCCATTGTCCTGGAGGTTTTTCCTCGCCCAATCCGTATACGTCGCGGATAAATCGACCGACACCACCGAACGGGCACCCCCGCCCATCGCGTATACGGAAAACGCGCCCGTATAGGAGAACAGGTTCAGCACCCTCAGCCCTTGGCTATGCTCCCTGACCATCTGCCGGGTTACGGCATGGTCCAGGAACAGGCCTGTGTCGATTCGTTTGGTAAGGTCCACGGTGAAGGTCAAACCATTCTCCTTGACCGTGGTGACCACCGATGTATCGCTGAGGATTCCATGCTGCTCCCGCCCTTCGCGTTTTTCGCGATGGTAGAAGATCACATGATCCTTCTCGATGTACAGCATGCGTCCAGCGATGTCGCAGCACGTCTCTCTCGCCGGGTCATCCATTCCGTCCCTGCTGTAATCGGTGATCCTCGCATATTTCCCATAGAGATCCACCGTAACGGGAAATTCCTCCAGGTTCCGGTCATACACCCGCATGCAGTCCGTATCATACTTCAGCATCAGGCGGCGTTGCTTCAACGCGTTCGCTTTCAAAATCTTCCCGAAATCCTTCTCGAAATATTCCATGGTCTCTCTATTGGTTCTTTTGCAACGTGCATCATATATGATAGAATAAAAAAAAGCTAGATGGGGGTCGAAGATGGAAGACGACGCGCGGAAATTCATCCAGGAACTGGAAGAAAAGCGAGGGTCGAAGATACGTTGGAAGACCTATTCCACGTGGTACGCCAACTCGGACGGGGTCCAAAGGGAATACGGCGTGTTCCTGTATCGCGCCGGCGATTCGTTCTGGTTTGAGGATTTCGAGCGGATTCCGACGTTTCTGGGCTTCCCCATCAAACAGAAGAAGGACGCCCCGAAGTACATCAAGTATGAAGCCTCGTTCCCTATGGAACAGGTGAAGGATACCAAACCCGTCACACGGGCGACCGCCGAACGGGTGGCTGCCGGCAGACTGGAACCCAAATTCGCCAAAACAGCAAACGGCTGGCAGCGCGTCTTCTCCCAGATCGTGGAGATGGTGACGCTTTCCGACGGCACCGTCCATTTCTTTGAGTTGATGGACCGCAAGCAATTCCTCGCCCAACTGGCAAGCAAAGGAGAACAGTGACATGGGTGCATTCAAAGCGTATGACATCCGCGGCGTGTATGGCCAGGATTTCACCAAAGACACCGTTTATCGGATCGGGACGTTTCTTCCCGGCCTGCTTCAGGCCTCGTTCGTCGTGGTAGGCCGCGACGTACGCACATCCAGCCCGGAAATCTTCCAGGCGCTCTGCGACGGCATCACCGACGCGGGATGTGATGTATGGGACATCGGGCTGGCCACTACCCCGATGGTCTACTATTCCACCGTGCACTTCAACGCGGAAGCCTCGGTGCAGATCACGGCAAGCCACAACCCGCCGCAGTACAACGGGTTGAAGATCTCCCGCAAAGGGGCCATTCCGGTCGGCTACGACACGGGGCTGAAGGAACTGGAACACTTGGTGACCACCCAAGAGGTGAAGAAAGCCGCCGTCAAAGGCAAGGTAATCAAAAAAGACGCCCTCACCCCGTACATCGCGTTCCAGAAACAGTACGTGCCGGATGTCTCAAACCTTGACATCAGCATCGACTGCTCCAACGGCATGTCCTCCATTCTGATCCACGACCTGCTGGGAGAACGTCCCCACTACCTGTATGACACGCTGGACGGCACCTTCCCCCACCACGAGCCCAACCCGCTTGAGGAGAAGAACTGCAAAGACCTCGAGGCGGCCGTGCTTGCCAACCACAGTGATGTCGGCGTCATCTACGACGGGGATGCCGACCGGGTGATGTTCATCGATGAACGGGGCCGGTTCATCCAACCGGACTACATCACCGCCGTCATCGGCAGCGAACTGCTTTCCAAGGAAAAGGGAAATACGCTGGTGGACATCCGCACCAGCCGGTCCACGACGGAATACCTGGCAAGCCTGGGCTCCAACGTCACCATCTGGAAGGTAGGGCACGCGTTCGCCAAGATGAAGATCCGTGAGATCCACGGCATCTTCGGCGGAGAACTCGCCGGCCACTATTACTTCCGTGACTTCTTCAACTGCGACAGCGGTATTCTCGCCTCGATGATCGTCCTGAAGGTCGTCGCGCGCCTGAAGAAGGAAGGAAAGACATTCAGTTCGTTCGTCGACTCCATCGTCAAGTACGCCAACAGCGGAGAGAACAACTTCAAGCTGGTGCACAAGGATGAAGCGATGAAGGCGTTGTATGACGCGTACGCGCCCAATGCCGACCGTGTGCTGGATTTCGACGGCTACCGCATCGAATACAAAACCTGGTGGTTCAACGTGCGCAAGAGCAACACCGAACCCTACCTCAGGCTTGTGGTAGAAGCGAAGGACAAGGCGCTGCTCGACGAGAAATTCGCCGAACTTTCCGCCATCATCAAGCGATTTGATTGAAGGAGTAACAACCTATGAAAGTACTGCTTTTCGGAGGCGCCGGATACATCGGCACGCACGTCGCCATGGCGTTTTTGGATCGGGGGGATGAAGTCGGCATCTACGACAATCTCTCCAGCGGGCTGAAGAGCAACATCAGCCCCAACGCGAAATTCTACGAAGGCGACATCATGGATGCCGAGCACGTGGGAAAGGTGTTGTCCGAGGGATGGGATGCCGTGGTTCACCTTGCCGCGTTCAAGGCGGCAGGAGAATCGATGCTGAAGCCGGAGAAGTACTCTCTGAACAACATCACCGGTTCCCTGAATCTGATCACCGAGTGCGTCAAGCACAATGTGATGAACTTCATCCTCTCCTCTTCCGCCGCGGTATACGGGGAACCTGCCTACCTCCCGGTCGATGAGAAGCATCCCAAGAACCCGACCAACTACTACGGATACACCAAGTACTGCATCGAGCAGAATCTGGAATGGTACTCCAAACTGAAGGGACTCAGGTACGCGGCGCTCCGGTATTTCAATGCCGCAGGCTATGACTGTGACCTCCGGATGACCGGTCTGGAACGGAACCCCGCCAATTTGATCCCCGTCGTGATGGAAGTCGCCGAGGGCAAACGCCCCAATCTGCTGGTATACGGCAACGACTATCCCACCGAGGATGGCACCGGAGTACGTGATTACGTGCACGTCAGCGACCTTGCCGACGCCCATGTGATGGCGGCGGACTACCTGCTGAAGAACGGAGAGAACCTGGTGGTGAACCTCGGCTCGGAGACCGGACTTTCCGTCCAGCAGATTCTGGACGCCGCCCGTCGCATCACCGGTCGCCCGATCCCGGCCCAGTACGTCGCCCGTCGCGCCGGCGATCCTGCCAAACTGGTGGCCACCAGCAAACTGGCCCACAAACTGCTCGGATGGGAAGCGGGCCGCAGCGACCTGAACACCATCATCAGCTCCACCTGGGCGGTATATGAGGAGAACATGCGCAAGTTCGGAAAAATCTGAGCCTTTTGTTTTCCCTGTCCCCTTCCCCGCTCTTACGGACGAAGGGGAATTTTTTTTGAGAAATAAACGCTATTATACATATGTTATTGTGAAGTCATTCATAATATTCTTCCAATACTTGAGGAGTACTTTTCGATAACACGTTTCTTCTGTATATTATCAAGCGAGAGGAGAAACGATAATGACACGTATGTTATTCTACGATACGAAATCATATGACAAGCTGTATTTCGACCAACTGAAAAAAGCGTTTGATGTGGACATCACCTACGTCAGCGTGGAATTGAACGAGCAGACGGTGACCATGGCAAACGGATACGAGGTGGTGTGCGCGTTCGTCAACGCCACGGTGAACAAACCGGTCATTGGCAAGCTGGTCGCGGGAGGTACCAAGCTGCTCGCCATGCGGTGCGCCGGATACAACAACGTGGACATCCAGGAGACCTGCGGCAAACTCCATGTGGTGCGGGTTCCCGCGTATTCGCCGTATGCCATCGCAGAGCACGCCATGGCGCTCCTGCTTACGCTGGTCCGCAAAACCAACCACGCCTATGTACGGACAAGGGAATTCAACTTCTCCCTGGAAGGGCTTGTCGGCTTTGACTTGCACGGCAAGACGATTGGTGTGGTGGGGACCGGGAAGATCGGAGGGGTGTTCGCCACGATCGCTGGCGGCTTCGGCATGCGGGTGCTTGCCTACGACGCCTACCCGAGGAAAGATCTGAACGTTACTTATGTGACGCTGGATCAATTGCTCAAGGAAAGTGACATCATCAGCCTGCACTGCCCGTTGACCCCGGAAACCCGCCATTTGATCAACGCCCAGCGTATCGGACAGATGAAGGATGGCGCGATCATCATCAACACCAGCCGCGGAGCCTTGGTGGACAGTCAGGCGCTCTTGGACGCGCTCCGGTCGAAGAAGCTCGGAGGTGCCGCGCTGGATGTATATGAAGAGGAAAAGGACCTGTTCTACCAGGACAACTCCACCAAAATCATGGAAGACGCCACCCTGGCGCTTTTGATCAGCATGCCCAACGTCCTGGTCACCAGCCATCAGGCGTTCCTGACCAATGACGCGTTGGAGAACATCGCCAGAACCACGTTGCAGAACGTCAAGGACTGGAAGGATGGCAAAGACTTGGTCAATGAGGTGTGTGTGGATTGCAAGGAACAGGGAATGCCGCTGAAGCATCCATCCAAGTAATCGAAAGAAAACAGAAGGCGGTCCCTCACGGAACCGCCTTCTCGTCGCTCGGCCAGAGGGATTTGAACCCCCGACAGGGTGGTTAACAGCCACCTGCTCTACCGACTGAGCTATAGCCGAATGAACATTAGGTAAGATACCGTTTTTCTTGCGTACCTGTCAATATCAAAAAAGAGGAACAACCAACGGTTTTTTCGAGAGTTTTCCGATGGCATCTTCTTTCCTCACACTGAGAGGTTTATTCTCATATCCAGTTACAATTGAAAAGGGGTTGCCGTCTCCGGCAACCCCTCGGTTTTCAGATCACGAGCCGGTTATTTCACCGGGAAGTGCTTGGTCAGATAGTCCATGAAGACATCGCTGAGCAGCGAGCCCTCGGAGAGCTTCTTTCCGAACATCGTGTATCCATCACCACCGGCGGCCATGAAGTCATTGGTGGCTACCTTATAGGTCGCGTTCTTGTCAATGAGCTTGCCATTGAGCAGGACGCGGAGGATACGCTTGCCCGGTTGAGCGAAGCGGTTGTACACCACCTGCAGATCACTCTGCGCGTAGCGGCCATCCGTGACGGGGAGTTTCTCATATCCATGCTCAAGGGCGGCATAGACATCGGAACCCTTCATCTCACAGACGGTGATGATGTTGGTGAACGGCAGGACGTTGATCACATCACCCTTGGTGACGTTGCCGGCCTTCAGAGAGGCACGGATGCCACCGCCATTGGTGATGGTGAAATCAGCACCGCTGCTCTCCGTCATTGCGGCGGTGATCAGCTTGGACAGGTTGGTCTGTCTGGTGCGCACATGCTCCCGTTGACCGTCGAGATCCGTCGGGATCGTGGCGATCACCTGGTTCATCTGCTCGGCCAGCTTGTCATTGACGCTCTTGACGTAGGCGGTCACTTCCGGATCATCAGGAATGGAGGTGATACCGTACTTCTTGGCGAGATCACTCTTAGCAGGATCAAGCACATCCTTGGCAGGAACCAGCATGGCGGTCTTGGAATCCACCTTGCCATCCTTCACCAGGACATCCACGACTCCGACATTCTTCAGATACTCGCCGGTCTGGACGATCAACGTGTCTCCGACCTGCTTGCCCTGAGGAAGTTCGGTGTGGCTGTGACCATCCACGAAGAGGTCAATGCCCTTGACGTTCTGGGCGATCTTGATGGAAGTGATGCCGTTGGCACCCGTCTCATCCACGCCGATGTGGCCAAGGACGATGACGAAGTCAGCGTACTTCTTCACGATGTTCACCATCTTCTGCGTCCGCTCATACAGCGTGTCCGGATTGAAGCTGTACCCTTCCGTATTCTTCGGATGGCTCATCGTCTTGGTATCCGGGGTGGTAAGCCCGATGACACCGACCTTGAAGCCGTTGAAGTCATACAGCTGGTACGGCTGCAGGACGAGCTGTCCATCATCCGTGGTGAAGTTGGCGGAAAGCACCCGTACGTTGGAATACTTCTCGGCGAGCTTCGCCTCTTCGATCAGACGAGCGGAACCATAGTTGAAGTCGTGGTTGCCCGGAGCGACGGCATCATAGCCGAGCATGTCGAGCAGCACGCCGACCGGCTCACCCTGGAACAGGTTGGCCAGGTTGGTTCCATGGGAGACATCACCGGCATCAAGCACCAGGATGTTGTCCGTAATGGAACGACCCATCTTCAGCAACGTGGCGAGTTTGGCATAGCCCATGCCACCATCGGCGGGGACGATGCGGGCGTGCACATCGTTGGTATGGACGACGATCAGATCGAACGTCTTGGTACCAGCGGTGTTCTTCTCCACCATCTTCACACCGTACGGATACGGCAGCAACGCGGAAACCGCGGGATCCTCAGGAACAGGGGCCGTAGCGCTGTAGCCATAGGCGGTGATGTACGAAGCATACTGCTTGACCAGCTTGCTGTCGGCAGGATCCGTCACCGCGTCAGCGGGAACGGTCATCGGATAGGTCGCCGTGACCTTTCCGTCCTTCACATGCAACTGGACAACACCGATGCTGCGAAGCTTGGAATCCGCACGGACAATCTTCGCGCCGTTGACGGTTTTCGCTTCCGCGTCACCACCCGCAGCGACGAACAGGTCAATTCCATTGAGGTTCTTGCAGATGTACTCGCTGGAGAACTGACCCTCATCACCAGTATCGGCGATGACGATCACATAATCGACCAGTTTGCGGGCCATATCGATGGCTGCCTGAGCATTGGCAAGAATAATGTCACTGGTGAAGGAGACACCCGGCACGTCTTTCGGCGCGGTCAGGCCGACAACGGCAACCTTGAATCCGTTGAAGGAGTACACCTGGTACGGAGTCTCCAGCAGGTATCCATTGGCGTCAAGCGCATTGGCGCTCAGCGCGACGGCCTTGGAAGTTCCGGTAACACCAGAAGCAAGTTGTATAGATTGAGGAGTATAGGCGCTGTATCCGATCTCATCGAACGCCTTGGCGACTTGCAACGCGGTCGTGTCATCCAGATCACCAATGGATCCGGTATTGAACAGCAACCAGTTGTCCGTCACGCCGGCACCGATTTTTGCGAGCGTCGCCAGCTGGGCCAGACTCATACCACCAGCCTCACCGGAGAACGCGCCGTCGATATCATTGGTATGAACGACGAACAGATCAAATTCTTTGTCTCCACGAGCGTTTTTCACCGTGGTGTTGACACCATAGGGATACTCGCTCTTCGGAGCAGCCGCAACCGTTTTGGCAGGAGCTGTTGCTTCCACCTTGGCAGGTGCGGTTTCCGCTACTTTCGCTGGCGCAGGCGTCGCTTCCACGACTTTGGCTGGCGCAGTCTCCGCTACCGCGGCAGGAGCCGCAGTCTCAGCCTTGGCAGGTGCCTCAACGACAGCGGCAGGCGCGGGCGCTTCAACCTTGGCAGGCGCCTCAACGACAGCGGCAGGCGCAACAGTCTCCGCCTTTGCGGGAGCTGCGGGTGCCGGGGCAACTTCAATGACTGGAGCCGGCGGAATAGCCTCCGCTTTCTTCGCGGTGGTCTGGCAACCAACCAACGCGACGGCCAACATGACAGCGACAATTACTGTCAAAACAGATTCCGACAGACGTTTCACGTTCATCCTCCTCATAATTTCCCAAACGTTCGCACTCACTATAACACAAAGAGGCAGTCCATGGATACAAAAAAGCACATGGTTTTGACACAAAAAGAGAGCCTATAGTACGCAACTACAGGCTCCATTTACCGTTTTTCACGGAAAACGATTACATCAGATCTTTGGGCTTGCGCGCCGTATTACCCGTCTTCTCGCAATACGCGACCTGATGCAGTTTGCCATTCTCGAAAACCGTCTTCATCTTGATGGCACCGCCCCATCGGCTCATCAGGACCTTCGCGTTGCCATGGTGCGCGTTTTTGGAAACTCCTCCAGCCATATTGTTAACCCTCCATACAGGTATAAGATTCGTCGAAACATGACTACTATAGCGGATTCAAGCCGGAAAAGTCAAACCCCTCTGGCATTTTTTAATTTTCCGGGGGTACAATACGGATATGCGTATCCTCAGAGAACTGTTTTTGCTTCCCGTCCATCTGTATCGGACCGTGCTGGCTCCGCTGTTCTCCCATGGGGTATGCCTGTACCAACCCACCTGCTCAACCTATTTTCTGACAGCGGTGCGCCGCTTTGGCATCGGCAAAGGAACCATCATGGGACTGGCCCGGGTGTTCCGGTGCAACCGCTGGTTCATGGGCGGCCCCGACCCCGTCCCGGAGACCTGGTCGTGGAAACAGATCAAGGAAGGCTACACGATCTTCAAGAGGCGCTGAGTTCCTTGACGAAGGAGATCAACACGGAGAGGGCGCTCTCGTTGTACCCGCCTTCCGGGATGATCAAATCGGCGTATTTCTTCGTTGGCTCAATGAAATTCATATGCCCCGGACGGACAACCTCAAGATACTGGGTGATGACGCTGTCCACCGTCCTTCCCCGCTCATTGATGTCCCGTTTCAGACGCCGGATGAACCGGATGTCACTGGGAGTGTCCACGTACAGCTTCAGGTCCAGCAGATCACGGATACGTTTGTCGTACAGGACCATCAAGCCCTCAATGATGACCAGCGGCTTAGGCTCGATGTGCACCGTCTGGGGCAACCGGACACTGTGGACGAAGTCATACTGGGGCATATCAATGGGTTTCCCCGCTTTGAGGTCTGCCAAATGCTTGTACAACAATGTCGTATCGAACGCGTCCGGATGATCGAAATTGAACGCCGTGATGTTGTCGTTGTTGAAATAGGAAGCCGACCGATAATAGTTGTCCTGGGGAATGAAGACAAAATCACTGCACACTTCCCCGATCTTCCGGACAATCGTCGACTTTCCAGATCCGGAACCTCCGGTGATGCCAATGATCCGCACCTCCTTCATCAGTTCAGCGGACTCCAAACGCATAGACGGTCGTGCTGTGGAACGTATCACCCGCTTTCAGGATGCAGGACGGAAAATCGGCATGGTTGGGACTGTCCGGATAGAACTGCGTCTCGAAGCACATTCCCTCATGCCGACCGAACCCATTGCATTTGACCGAACCATCCAGAAAATTCCCCGTATAGAACTGGACGGCGGGAAGCGTGGTGGACATCCGCATCATGATACCGCTCTTCGGGTCATACACTTCGCCGAACGGTTTCAGGTTTCGGGAGGCATCAGCCAGAATATAGCAGTGGTCATACCCCATGCCCACCGATCCGATATCGGCGCCGACCCGTTTCTCCGTGGAGAAATCGAACGGTCCCCCCGCCACGGCGATGCGCCGTCCGGTGGGGATCAACAGGTCGTCGACCTCCAGGATGTACGGACAATCCAACCGGACCAGATGATTCTCGATCGTTCCACTCCCAGAGAAATTGAAATAGGTGTGATTGGTGAGGTTCAGCGGCGTATCCTTGTCCGAGGTGGCGCGATACTCCAGGGAAAGCGCGCCTGCTTCGGTAAGCGTGTAGGTGACCGTCACCTCCAAGTTCCCAGGCATGCCGCCATCCCCGTCCGGGCTGTGGTAGGCCAACGTCACCGCGTTCCCCGTCGGGGAAGCATGACGGAACGTCCACTGGTGCAGACCGAAATCACTTGCCCCGTTATGCAAAGCGTTGACCCCATGGTCGTTCTTTTCCATCTGGTACGTCTTTCCATGCAGGGTGAACTTGCCATCGGTAATCCGGTTGGCGAATCGCCCGATCACCTGCCCGTAATGAGGGCTGGTCAGATTGGCAAGCACATCATCCATCCGGGCGATGACCCGTTGGGGCTTTCCGTTGCCGTCCGGCACCTGAAGATCGGAAAGAATCGCGCCCAACGAAAGGATTTTTGCCTGATACTTTCCACTCTTGATGGTCGCTTCCTCAACCGGTTTGCCTTCAAACGAAACATCCAACACCTTGCGCTCAACCATACTCCCCTCCCTTAGTTGTCCGACTCCTTGGTCTTCAACACGGCAAGATAGGCATGCTGGGGAATCTCTACGTTCCCCACCATCTGCATCCGTTTCTTGCCTTCCTTTTGTTTTTCCAGTAGTTTCCGTTTCCTGCTGATGTCGCCGCCATAGCATTTGGCGATGACATCCTTGCGGTACGGACTGACCGTCTCACGGGCGATGATCGTGCTGCCCAACGCAGCCTGAATGGCGATCTTGAACTGCTGGCGGGGCAGTTCGTCCTTCAGCCGTTCACAGATCTGCCGTCCTCTGCTCTGGGCGTTCGCCTTGAACACCAGCTGGGAAAGCGCGTCCACCGGCTCGCCGTTGACCAGAATATCCATTCTGACCAGTTCGGTCGGCTTGTACTCCTCCACCTCGTAATCGAAGGAGGCGTATCCTCTGCTGATCGACTTCAACCGATCATAAAAATCAAACAGGACTTCGGAGAGCGGCATGGAATAGACAAGCTCCACCCGCTTCTCATCCAGATAGTTCATCCCCGTCTGGGAGCCCCGCTTCTCCATGCAAAGCGTCATCACGGGTCCGACATACTGGGTCGGTGTGATGATGTTGGCGCGGATGTATGGTTCTTCGGCGCTTTCGATGCGCGACGGATCAGGATACTCCATCGGGTTGTCCACCTCAAGCTCCTCGCCGTTCTTCATATGGAGGTGGTATCGGACGGATGGGCTGGTGAACACCAGCGAAAGCCCGTATTCCGTCTCCAACCGTTCCTGCACCACTTCCAGATGCAGCATGCCAAGGAAGCCACACCGGAATCCGAAGCCAAGGGCGGCGGAACTGTCCTTCTCGTAGATCAGGGAGGCATCGTTCAGCTTCAGCCGCTCGATGGACTCCTGCAACTCTTCGTAATCGTTGGAATCCACCGGGTAGATGGAGGAAAAAACCACAGGCTTGAGTGGTTTGAATCCTGAAAGCGCTTGTTTCGCAGGGTTCTCCGGATGGGTGACGGTATCCCCGACCCGGATGTCGCTGATCGTCTTGATGCCGGCAATCACATACCCCACATCCCCATCATGCAACTCTTCCTGTTTTTTCAGCTCCAGCTGAAAGATGCCCACTTCTTCCACCTTGTAGACGGCGCCGCTGTGCATGAATTTGATGGAATCCCCCGCTTTGATCACTCCGTCAAACAGGCGGACATGGACGATGACGCCCCGGTAGGCATCGTAGTGGGAATCAAAGATCAACGCGGCAAGCGGCTCTTCGTCGGAGCCGGAGGGAGCGGGAATTTTCTCCACGATGGCGTCATACAGGGCATCGACGTTCTCCCCCGTCTTGGCGCTGACCTTGATGGTTTCTTTGGAATCCAGCCCCAGTTCGTGGTCGATCTGTTCCAGACACATCGGAATATCCGCCGAAGGCAAGTCGATCTTGTTGATCACCGGAATGATCGTCAGGTTGTGTTCCATGGCAAGATACAGGTTGGCGATGGTCTGCGCCTCCACACCTTGGGACGCGTCGATCAACAGGAGAGCCCCTTCACAGCTGGAGATGGCGCGGGAGACCTCGTAGGAAAAATCCACGTGGCCCGGGGTATCAACCAGATTCAGGTTGTAGGTTTTCCCATCCTTTGCCGTGTAGGGAATGGTCACCGCCTGGCTTTTGATGGTGATGCCCCGTTCCCGCTCGATGTCCATGTTGTCCATGATCTGCGTCTGCATCTGCCCACGGGTCGTCACCAGACGGGCTTTTTCAATAAACCGGTCGGCCAGTGTCGACTTGCCGTGGTCGATGTGGGCGATGATGCAGAAGTTCCTGGTCAGTTCGGAATGACGATCCATCGGTCACTTCCCTTCCTGGGGAGCGGTCGGTTCAGCGGCAGAGCCTTCGGTCTGGCGCATCCGCTTGCGGCATTTCCGCTTTGGCGGCATTGCCTTCTTCAGCGGCCTTCTCGTCATCCGGTTCCTGGTCAAGCGTCGGGAAGCCCAACAGCTGGCGGACCTGAGCGTCATCCAGCGTTTCCTTCTCCGTCAACGCCAGAGCCAGCTTGTCCAACTGGTCGCGGTGCTCGGTGAGGATCTTCCGCGTCTCATCCAGGCAATCGTCCAGAATCTTCTCCACCGCTTCGTCGATCCGTTTGGCCGTCGCCTCACTGTAATCCTTGTGCTGGGTGATCTCCCTGCCCAGGAACAGCGGTTCGTCCTCATCTGCCAGATTCATGAAGCCCAGTTCGCTCATGCCCCATTCCGTGACCATTCTGCGGGCCAAGTCAGTGGCCTGCTTGATATCGTTGCTGGTCCCGGTGGTCGTTTCCCCGTAGATCAACTCTTCGGCGACATAGCCACCCATGCAAACTTTGATCCAATCAGTCAGCATCGACCGATTCTTGGTATACGGATCCCGCTCAGGGAGCGAGACGGTAAGCCCCAACGCCCGGCCATGCGGAATGATGGTCACCTTGTGCAGCGGATCCAGGTTCTTCAGATAATAGTGCAGCAGTGTATGTCCCGATTCATGGTACGCCGTCGCCTTCTTCTCATCGTCCGTCATCACATGGCTCTTGCGCGCCACACCAAGGAGCACCTTGTCGCGCGCCTGTTCCATGTCATCCATGTTGACGGTCAGCTTGTTGGCTCGGGCCGCGAACAACGCAGCTTCGTTGACCAGGTTGGCCAGATCGGCGCCACTGGTTCCCGCCGTGCCGCGGGCTAGCCGTTTCAGGTCAACATCCGGCGCCAGTTTCAACGGTTTGCAGTGAATTCTCAGGATCGCCTCACGTTCTTCGATGTCTGGCAGATCCACCACCACCTGGCGGTCGAACCGACCCGGACGAAGCAACGCGGGATCCAGGACGTCCGGACGGTTGGTCGCAGCCATGACGATGACGCCATTGGTCGTTTCAAACCCATCCATCTCCACCAGAATCTGGTTGAGCGTCTGTTCCCGTTCGTCGTTTCCACCGCCAAGCCCACCACCACGGGTCCGGCCTACGGCATCCAGCTCATCGATGAACAAAATGCAGGGAGCGTGTTTGCGCGCTTGATCGAACAGGTCACGCACCCGCGCTGCGCCCATACCGACGAACATCTCGACAAAATCAGAACCACTGGTATGGAAGAACGAAACGCCACTTTCCCCGGCCACCGCTTTGGCAAGCAGGGTTTTTCCCGTTCCCGGAGGACCGACAAGCAGCACGCCACGAGGAATCTTCGCGCCGACCTTGGTGAAGTGCTCCGGATGTTTGAGAAACTCTACCACCTCCTGGAGCTCGTACTTCGCCTCCGCTTGTCCGGCGACGTCAGCGAACGTGATATGTACGTCGCTGTCCATGTATTCCTTCGCCCGGCTCTTGCCCAGATTGCTCATCATCTTGTTGTTCAGTCCGCTGGACTGTCGGTACAGCATGATGGTGAACACGATGAAAATGATCCAAGGAACCAGCTGGAGGATTACCTGCAACGCGGATATCTCCTGTACCGAACCGCTGACCGTCACATTGTTCTCTTTCAGAATGGTCAGCAATTGCTCGTCAAAATAGGGAATCCGTGTCCGCGCCTGTGTCCCATTGGTCAGGATGAAATCAATCTGGCTCTGTTCCTTGATCTCCGCGCTGGAGACCTGTCCCGCCTGGACGTACTGAAGGAAGGTAGTATATGGCACGCTTCCCGGACGGTTCGAACCGGAGGAATCGAACAGCATGTACAGGAACATGATGATCAGAATCACGAAGACGATGAACGCGAACCGGTTCTTCGGATCCCAAGGCTTTTTCATCGACGGACGATCGCCACCTCCGAAGAAATGGTTGTTATCCTCGCGATGGTCATTCCCGGAATCCGGGTTATCTTTTGATTGGTTAAACAAAATCACACTGGTTTCCTTTCTCCGATACTATAAACAATTGCATCCCGCGGGGCAAGGGATTTACAGGAAACGGACAAGCGGTCATGCCCTCCGCACCACCGCCCGAAGACGGCAAGCACGCCGGTACCGCCCTCCAAGACAGGGATACGGAACCGCCGAGAAGGCGACACTTTCCAGTCTGACGCCAAATCACGGATCCGTACCGGACCATCAACGGCATCCAACACATCACCAGAGAGCTGAGAACGCAACACCGCGTGGGAAAGCAACACCACCGGCAGACGGAGCAACAACGGGTCGACCTCCGGCCCATCGGAGAGCACCCGGAGTTCCAACTGGTCATCCAATGGCACCACATCTCCCGGCTTCAAGCCATTCACGGAGAGCACAAACCCCTGCTCCTTCCGTTCCGGTTCGGCGATCACCAGATCCCCGGAGCATCGGATCACCTTTCCATTGGCCCGGATGCGCCAATCCCCTCCCTTTTCCACCGCTTCCCTGATCCGTTTGACGCCAGCAGAGCGAACCCGTCGGTCAGCGTCAAGCAACCGCAGGATCACGCCATCCCGGGCAGGTGGTGGACAGGCGAGGAAGGCGCTACGGGAAAGCGGGGATACGGAGACCATCGACGCCAGGTTATCCAGATACCGGGACAATTCCCCACCGCTTTCCGCCGTCCTTGCCACGGCGTCAAGCGCCTGGGGAAACACGGACTTCAGCGTGGGAATGATCTGATGACGCACCCGGTTGCGCAGATACGCGTCATTGGCGTTGGTGGAATCCTCCGACCAGGAAAAGCTCTGCTCCTCCAACAAGGCACACAGCTGAAGGTGGGAGAAGGAAAGCAACGGATGGAGCACCGTGACGCCATCCATCACGACACGCGGGGCGATGGCCAGCCGATGGCAGGGGGACCCCTGGCAGAGACGCATCACCATGGTCTCCAGTTGGTCATCCGCCGTATGGGCCGTCACCAAAACCGCGTTATGTTCCTTGGCGAACGAGAGCAACAGCTCGTACCGCTGGCTTCGCGCGGCCTGCTCCGTCCCCACCCGTTTGGCATCCCCTGCCAACCGTTTGGGGTCAACATCCTTCACCACAAGCGTAAAACCAAGCGTCCTGCAGTTTTTTTGATTCAGCGCGATTTCCGCCTGTAATTCCATTTCCGTCCGGATGTGATGGTTCACATAGACCGGCCAGACCGGGCTTTTCCTCCCGGACAACGCGCACAGCAAGGCCAGGCTGTCCGCCCCGCCGCTGAAGGCGACGACAAGCGGAGTGCCAACAGGGATCAACTTACGAATCGAGGCGACGATTGTACGCACATTCCACCTCGCTCAAAGGAGTGCCACTCATCAGGGCGCGAAGGGCCTGGGCGGCGCGGTCAAGACCCTCCGCATAGCGGGGATCGGTCTCCCGCGTCAGCACATGATCCACCACCGTCTCCCCGGGCCGGGGACGACCGGTTCCGACATACAGCCGGGTGAAGTCACTGGATCCGAATCCCGGCAATGACGGACTTCAGTCCGTTGTGCCCTGCCGAAGATCCTCCTTTGCGGATACGTATCGTACCCACGGGAAGATCCATCTGGTCACACACCACAATCATCGCTGCGGGATCCTCAGCGGTGAAATCAGGGGCGATATCCCCGCTGTTGTTCATGAACGTCAACGGCTCCACCAAGAGCCAAGGACGATCCACTACCGTGACCGAGGCCGAACGATACAAACGAAAACAGCGTTTTCTCAGGCGAACCTGAAAAAACGCTGCGCATCGATCGACCACGTCAAACCCGGCGTTATGCCGCGTATGGTCGTACTTGGTTCCTGGATTTCCCAATCCAAGCACCAACGGCATCACTTCTTGTCTTTTCCGTCCGTTGCACCGGCAGCGGGAGCGACGCCAGCGGCAGGAGCGGCAGCGCCATCAGCGGCGGGTGCGGCGGCAGCCTCAGTCGTAGCTGCGGCAGGAGTCGCAACGACCTCTTCCTTCACCGTTCTGACGGACGCGATCGTCTTGTTCAGGTCATCCAGAATCTTGACACCAGCGGGAATCTTGATGTCGGAAAGATGCTTGACGGTGTTGAGCTGCATGTCCGCGACATTGCAGACCAACGTCTCAGGCAGGTCTTTCGGCAAACTCTCGATTTCCACTTCGTACATGACCTGATCCAGAACACCACCGTCGCGGCAACCGGCAGGATTGCCTTCCAGCGTGATGGTGACGAATGTGCGCAGGAGCTGGCCACGAGTGACTTCGTAGAAGTCCACATGCTGGACGATGCCCTTCAGCAGGTTATCCTGATAATCCTTCATCAGGCATTCATATTCCTTGTCGCCCACCTTGATGACCAACAGCGCCGTCTCGGTGAAATGGCGCATCTTCAGGTTGAATTCCTTCGCATCAAGCGTGATATGGACCGGTCTGTTCTTGCCGTAGATGACGGCGGGGATTCTTCCCGCGCGAACCACACGGCGGCTCCCCGCGGAACCGAAATCTTCGGTCCTCAGCTGGGCGCTCAGTTGTTTCTCTTCTTTTGTCATGTGAGACTCCTTACTACTCTCATTGGCCAAGAGCCAATTACCATGGGCAGGACATCAACGATATCCTCACAACACCCTTTCAAACGACTGGGAAGGAGGGATTCGGACCCCCGATGCCGGCACCAAAAACCAGAGCCTTAACCACTTGGCTACTTCCCAATTGAAACGCTATGAAGCCTAGCGTAAAATGGTCGGTTTGTCCAGCGTTCCTACACACTGTCCGTTTCAGTCACGACTGCGCTTCCCGCGGAAACCACCCAGGTGTCCACGGAACATGGCATCACTTCAGTCACCCGCCGGCAGAACGCATCTACCTGATCCTTCTTCTCACTGAGGAAAAACCAACAGGCGCCGCTCCCGGAAAGCGAACCATATCCATCAAGCCCTTGCTGCAGTTCCGCCAGTTGTTGATACACCAGACGACCATCAACAACAGAGAGAAAATCATTGCGGAAAATACCGTCCCACGTGTTCAGGCCTTTGGCTAACGCCGCAAGCACCGCTTTCCGAGAAGGCAACGCGGGACGGGATACCGCATCCAACGCGCGATAGGCCAGACCGGTGGAAACAGACAGGTTCCGTGGCATTACCAGGCAGACATGCCATGCTCTGGAGGAAAGAGGCTCAACCCGCTCGCCCCGACCGGTCACGTAAGCGCAAGGATACCCGGACACAAAGAAGGAAACATCGGAGCCGACAGCGCAGGCCACGGTTGCCAAGCGATCCTCACCGATGGGATGGAAGCGATCCAACGCGCGGAGCACCGCGGCGGCGTCAGAGCTTCCACCACCCAGCCCCGCCTGGACGGGAATCCGCTTGACGCAATCCACTGTTACTTTCAACGAAACCCCGCTTTCCCCCATCCAGGCAAGCGCAGCTTTGGCCATCGTATCCGAGCCAGGAGCGCAGTATGCCTCCACCCCGGTCACCGTCACCGAGGGAACGGACGCAGGCTGATACCGCACGCGCACCGTATCGCAAAGCCCCGTCGTGCAGAACACAGAAGAAATCTCATGGAATCCATCCGGCTGTTTGTTCCCGACGGCCAGATGGAGATTAATCTTGGCGGGGGCAGGAAATCCGCACGTCATTCCACGTTTCCTTCATTGGATATCTTCCTTCCCAAAGCCAATGGCTTCAAAAATTTCCTGGAACGTAATTTCCGTTTTCTCCGCCCATCCGTGATTGGCCTGGGGGTTTCCCGGACTGGGGTGGATGATCGAGGAAAGCACCCGTCCTTGGGAGAAAGGTGCAAGCTTCGCCTTGGCATACTGCCCCACACCCACCAACGCTTTCGGTTGGAAATAAGCGATGACATCCTCCAGATAGGCGTCGCAGATGGCGTCCAGACGTTGGCGCTCAGACCGATCCAGATGGTCCGGCGTGATGTTCTTCCCCATCGGACCAGGGTCGACAAACGCCAGCGGACAGTAGTTCATCACGCACAATTGGGAAAAGCAAGCGGAAGCGGTATGGTATCGGTTCTGTAAAAAGCCCCAGAGCCTCCGGCCACTCACTTCGCTCCGGGTACAGGAAAAGCCCAGCACAGGGCGTTTGGGATGCATTCGTGATGGCTGTCCTACCGGAGCCTGGATGCCCAAGAAGTCACGTACGGCATTCACCTCTCCGAACGGAACCCCGGTCTGGGCCATGCCGAACGGACCGGGATTCATCCCCAGGAGCAACAGGTCGACCGGATGGTCGCACCACGTCTCCAGATATATCCGATGGGGTTCCCAGGCGTACTGGAGGGGATTGTACACATACAAAGCGGGATCAAACGACAGTCGTGCAACATCATCCCGAAGTTGTTCCGTCCGCCGCACCAGTTGCCGCACATCCTCCATATCCATCTCCATCCGGAGAAACACTACCATGAAGGAAGCATTCCGACAAGCAGAGATTGCTCCGCCTCGCAGAGACGTGGTATGGTGAAACCATGAATACTTTGATCACCAACGCCTTGGTCATCCCGATGACCAAAGAAGGGTACACCATCCAAGGAAACATCGGTATCAACGGAAAAGAAATCGTCTTCGTAGGGCAAACTCCCGCATCGTTCCATCCCGACCGTGTGATCGACGCAAACGGCTCGATCGTCATGCCGGCACTGGTCAACGCCCACACTCATCTGGCGATGGAACTGATGCGTAACTACAAGGACACCGAACCCAATCTGATGGCCTGGCTGTCCCAAATCTGGCCGATCGAAGCCAAACTGAACGACGAGGACATCCTCTGGGCTTCCCGATTGGGAGTCTGTGAGTTGATCCAAAGCGGCTGCACGCTGTTCAACGACATGTATTTCAACGAACACATGACGGCGCGGGCGGCAAACGAAGGCGGCATCCGGGCATCCATCGGCCTGACGTTGTTCGGGGACATCGATGACACCCGGAAACGCCTTGCGGAGAAACCGAAAAACTGTGCGCCGGAAGTGGAGAAAAGCAATGGAAGGATCAAGCTGGCCGTCGCGCCCCATGCCATCTACACCTGTACCGAAGTGACCTATCGTTACGCCCATGACTGGGCGAAAGAGCATGCCGCCGTTCTGCACACCCACCTGTCTGAAACCAAAGGGGAAGTGGATGACTGCGTCAAAGCCCATGGGCAAACTCCTCTGGACTATCTGGACGGAATGGGATATTTCGACGACACCAAACACCTTCTGGCCCACTGCGTCCATCTGACGGACAGCGAGATATCCCGTCTTTCCCAGTTTGACGCGGCAGTGGCCACCAACCCCACCAGCAACTGCAAGCTGGCTAGCGGTGTGGCTCCGCTTGGCAAACTGGGCAAGGCAGGCGTCAAACTCTGCATCGGTACGGATGGATCTTCCAGCAACAACAACCAGAACCTGTTTGAGGAGATGCATGTGGCGAGTCTGGTCAGTACCGTCTCCACGATGGACATCACTTCCCTTCCCCCGTACCGGGTGCTGGAAATGGCGACGAAAAACGGTGCTGATGCATTGGGATTCCCCCAAATTGGGACGATCCAACCGGGAAAGGAAGCCGACCTGATCATCGTTGACATCCACAAACCCCACCTGACGCCGCTGAACGATCCGTTCTCCGCGTTGGTCTACGCCGCGCAGGCAAGTGACGTGGATACCGTCTTCTGCCAGGGTGAGATGGTGATGGAACATCGTCGTATCACCGGTCTGGATTTGGAAGAAACGATGCGGAAAACCAATGAACGGTGGGAAGACATCAAAAGACGATAACTGATATCAATATTTTTATATATTTATCAAAAGACGCAATCATCCATCCGACGATTGCGTTTCTTTCCATCAAATCTGTTGTACATACGCATAAACACTCAGAAAATTGAAATCCTCCCCTTCTGATCGGACCATTTCCTCTCTTTACCTCGGATGGTACTTCTTTATATAATTCATGCATATTTTTGTATTTTTATACAAAAATTAGGAGTACCCAACATGCATCAAGCAACAGAAACCATTGTGAATCGTGTGATCCAACAGGATCCACACCAGCCTGAGTTCCATCAGGCGGTTGTCACCTTCATGCGGTCCATCGACAAAGTCGTCGACGACATGCCAGAGATCGTCTACCACAAAATCCTCGATCGGATCGTGGAACCGGAACGAGTCGTGATGTTCCGTGTTCCCTGGATCGATGATGACGGCGTCCTTCAGCTGAACCGCGGCTACCGGATCCAGATGAACAGCGCACTCGGCCCGTACAAAGGCGGTCTTCGGTTCCACCCGTCGGTGAACCTTTCCATCCTGAAGTTCCTGGCATTCGAACAGACCTTCAAGAACAGCCTGACCGGGCTTCCCATGGGAGGCGCGAAGGGAGGATCGGACTTCAACCCCAAAGGGAAGAGTGAGGGAGAAGTGATGCGCTTCTGCCAGAGTTTCATGTCGGAGCTGTACCGGCACATCGGACCGGATACCGACGTACCCGCCGGCGACATCGGAGTCGGGGGACGGGAAGTCGGCTATCTGTTCGGGGAGTACAAACGGCTGACCAACACGTTCTCCGGCGTACTGACGGGAAAAGGCAAGAGCTTCGGAGGCTCGAACATCCGTCCGGAAGCCACCGGTTACGGGCTGGTGTACATCGCTGATGCCGTCCTGGAAGGGGAAGGCATGAGTCTGAAGGGAAAGCGCTGTCTGGTTTCCGGCAGCGGGAATGTGGCGCAGTTCACCACGGAAAAGCTGCTGCAGATGGGAGCCAAGGTGCTTACCCTTTCCGATTCCAGTGGCGTGATGATCGATCCGGAAGGCTTCGACGAGGAGAAACTGGCGTTCGTCAAGACGCTGAAGAACGTCAAACGGGGCCGCATCAAGGAATACGCGGAGAAATATCCGAAATGCACCTACATCCCCCACGACGGGAACGCCACCAGCAATCCCCTGTGGGATGTCCCTGCTGATTACGCGTTCCCCGCAGCAACGCAGAACGAGATCAACAAGGAAGACGCCCAGCACCTTGCAAAGAATGGCGTGAAGATGGTCGCCGAAGGCGCCAACATGCCCTCCACCATCGAGGCGCAGCAGGTGTACCGGGAAGCTGGCATGCTGCACATTCCTTCCAAGGCGGCGAATGCCGGCGGCGTCGCGGTTTCCGGACTGGAGATGAGCCAGAATAGCGAACGGCTCTCCTGGAGCCGGGAAGAGGTTGACCAGAGGCTGCAGCACATCATGCGGGACATCTACCGGAACATGAGCGAGTGCGCCGTGAAGTATTCCGAAAAGAACGACTTCGTCGATGGCGCCAACATCGCGGCGTTCCTCAAGGTGTCCGACGCCATGCTGGCCCAAGGATACGTGTAAGATACGATGAAGGCCGGCATGATGCCGGCCTTCAATCTCTTTGTTCCTTTTCTTTCTTCTTACCTTTTTATCTTTCTTTTTTATTACGTTTTGTTCTTTGCTTTTTCGATCTGTGATCAACGGACCAGCACGCGGAAGAACCGCTTCTTGCCGGCCTTGAGGATCAACTCACCCTGTTCATCCAGCCAGGAAGCATCAATGAGCATCTTCGGGTCATCCACCTTCCTGCCGTTGATGGACGCTCCTCCGCCCTGCACCAGCCTTCTCGCGTCGCTGTTGGTCGAGGCGAGATCGGTGGCGGAAAACAGTTCCAACACCGGGTATCCGGTCTGGAGCTTCGCCTTGTCGATGGTGATGCTCTTCATGCCGTCCCGGCTGGCTTCCCCACCGACGGAGAACAACGCCTTCGCGGCATCCCGTGCCTTTTCCGCCTCTTCCTCGCCATGGACGATCTTGGTCTGCTCAAAGGCCAGTTTTTCCTTGGCGTCGTTGATGTTGACCTTCGGATCCTCGTAGGTGGCGATCTCATCCATGCTCATGAAGGTGAACAGCTTCATGAACCGGATGACATCGGCGTCGGCGACATTTCTCCAATACTGGTAGTAGTCGTAGACCGGGTACATCGTCTTGTCCAGGAACACGGCGCCGTTCTCGCTCTTCCCCATCTTCTTGCCGTCGGCACGGGTGATCAGATTGAAGGTCAGGCCGTAGCACTGCGGCCCGTCCATCCGTTTGATCAGATCAATGCCCGCCGTGATGTTGCCCCATTGGTCAGCTCCACCGAGCTGCAGGCGGCATCCTTCATTCTTGTTCAGCATGTAGAAGTCATAGCTCTGCAGGAGCTGGTAGTTGAACTCGATGAACGACAATCCCCGTTCCAGCCGTTGCTTGGTCCCTTCGTAAGTCAGCATCTTGTTGACGGAGAAATACTGTCCGATGTCCCGGAGAAACTGGATGTAGTTCAGCCCGATCAGCCAATCGGCGTTGTTCAGCATCTTCGCAAGTCCCATGCCGGGTTTGGGAGGATTGCTGAAATCGACCACGGTGGCCAGTTGTTGCTTGATGTGCTTGCAGTTTTCCTGGATCTGCTCCAGCGTCAGCATCTTGCGCATCTCCGTCTTGCCGGAGGGATCCCCGATCAAGCCGGTGCCGCCGCCGACCAGCGCGATGGGCTTGTGGCCGGCCATCTGCAGGTGATGCATGGCGAAGAACGGCACCATGTGGCCGATATGCAACGACGGTCCCGTCGGGTCGACCCCGACGTAGAACGTCACCTTCTCATGATCCATCAGATCGGACAAGCCATCGAAATCGGTGCAGTCCTTGATGAACCCCCGCTGCTGAAGTGTTTGGAGCGCCTGGTTCATCGTTACGCCCTCTTGTACTCGGCGTCCGCCTTGGCGACTTCCGCGGGAATATCCTGGATCTTGATCCGTTTCTGCTCCATGCTGTCACGGTAACGGATCGTCACCGTGTTGTCGTTCAGCGTGTCATAGTCAACGGTGATGCAGTACGGTGTCCCCACCTCATCCTGCCGGCGATATCTGCGGCCAATAGCGCCGCTGACATCGTAGTCGGTGACAAAGTAATGGCGCAGGTCATGCTCCAGCTTGCTGGCGAACTCGGCCAAGCCATCCTTCTTCTGAAGCGGCAGCACCGCCACTTTGATCGGAGCGATGGCCGGATGCAGGTGGAGCACCACACGGGTGTCATCGGCAAGCTGCTGCTCCTCGTAGGCGTCGCTGAGGACCATCAACACGTTGCGGGTCAGACCGGCTGACGTCTCGACGATGTACGGGATGTACTTCTCGTTGGTCATCGGATCCAGGTAGCTCATATCCTTGCCGCTGAACTTCTGATGCTGGGTGAGGTCATAATCGGTACGGTCATGCACACCCTCCAGCTCCTGCCAACCCATCGGGAACAGGTACTGGATGTCATAGGCGTCCTTGGCGTAGAAGGCCAGTTCGTCCGGTCCATGCTGGTGCCAGCGCAGATGATCCATCTGAATGCCCATTTTTCCGTAGAACGCCATCCGCTGCTCCCTCCAGTACGGGAACCATTTGTCGTCCGTACCCGGTTTGCAGAACCACTGCATCTCCATCTGCTCGAACTCACAGGAGCGGAAGATGAAGTTCTTCGTCGTGATCTCGTTGCGGAACGACTTGCCCACCTGGGCGATGCCGAACGGCACTTTCATCCGGGCGCTGGTCACCACGTTCTTGAAGTTCACGTAGATGCCCTGGGCGGTTTCCGGGCGAAGGTAGACGGTGCTGGCGTCATCGGCCTGTCGGACCGATATGGGTGACGAACATCAGGTTGAAGTTCCGGGGGGCGGTGAAACTTCCTTTGTTGCCGCAGTTCGGGCAGGGCCCGTTCAGGTCGATCTGGTCGGCGCGGAAACGGGCGTGGCAGACCTTGCAGTCCACCATCGGATCGGTGAAGTTGCTCACATGTCCGGACGCTTTCCACACCTGGCTGTTCATCAGAATGGAAGCGTCGATGCCGACGATGTCATCGTGGATCTGGGTCATCTCACGCCACCAGAAATCCCTGATGTTGTTTTTCAGATTGACTCCGAGAGGACCATAGTCATAGGCGCCATTGAGCCCTCCATAAATCTCGCTTGACGGGAAAATGAATCCACGTCGTTTGCAGAGTGATACGATTTTGTCCAATGTTACTTCCGCCATACCCAACCTCTCTTAGTTTTTCAGGAACGCCAACGCGTTCCCCAGTCTTGTACATGTTTTCTCTTGCCCAAGCAAGCGGATCGAATCAAACAACGGCAGGCTTACCTGGCTGCCGGTGATGGCGACCCGGATCGGCATGAACACGCCGTTGACCTTGACCTGGAGACGACCGGCAAGATCGGTCAGCTCCTGTTCGATCTCCTCATCCTTCTTCCCCGCCTTCAATCCCGCTTCCAAAATAACGGTGCCTTGCTCCAACGCCGTAATGGTGGCGGGAATATCCACGCCTTTGCCGCAGAACGTTTCTTTGTCCGTGTAGGTGATGTCGGTGAACAGGAATCGGGACAACTCCACCACATCGGAGAGCACCTTCATCCGTTCCTTGACCACCGGCGTAAGGATATCCAGCTTGTGCTGCTGCTCCGCCGTCGGAGGATTGGAGAAGAAGCCTGCTTTCTCCAGATACGGGACAAGCAATCCTTTCAGGCGCGTGTCATCGCACATGCGGATGTACTGTCCGTTGAACCAGTCAAGTTTCTTGTAATCGAAGATGCCAGGCGCCTTGTTGATCTTCTCCAGGCTGAACAGTTTCTCCAGCTCTTCCTTGGAGAAGAACTCTTTCTGTCCATCGTATGACCAGCCAACCAGACTGACGTAGTTGATCAACGCTTCGGGCAGATACCCTTTCTCCCGGAAATCGCGGACCGCGGTGGAACCATGGCGCTTGGACAGTTTCTGGCCGTCCTTGCCCATCACCATCGGAAGATGGCAGTATACCGGAGGCTCCCATCCGAACGCCTGGTACAGCAGGATGTGCAACGGGCCGGAAGGAATCCATTCCTGGGCGCGCATGATGTGGGTGATGCCCATCAGATGGTCATCGATCACATTGGCCAGGTGATAGGTCGGGAACCCATCGCTCTTCAACAAAATGGGATCAGGAGAGACATCCCTGTTTTTGCGGGTGATGTCCCCCATCAACACATCATGGAACGTCGTCTTTCCTTCGGTGGGGACGATCAGGCGGATCACCGGCCTGATGCCTTTGGCGATCGCCTCGTCCCGCTCCGCTTGGGAGAGATGCAGGCAGTGCCGGTCATAGCCCTGGTACTGGCTGTGGCTGGCGGTCTGCTCCTCCCTGAGCGCTTCCAAGCGCTCGGGTGTGCAGTAGCAGTAGTAGGCCTTGCCCATATCAACCAACATTTTGGCGTATTTCTGGTAGATGGCCGTCCGCTCGCTTTGGATGTACGGACCGTACGGGCCACCCACTACCGGACCTTCGTCCCAGGTGATGCCAAGCCATGCCAACGTATCGTACAAATCCTGAAGCGACGCATCGGAATACCGTTCGCGGTCAGTGTCCTCGATGCGAAGGATGAACTTGCCCCCGTTTGCGCGGGCAAAGAAATAATTGAACAGCGCCGTCCGGATTCCGCCGATATGCTGCAAACCGGTCGGAGAAGGCGCGTATCTCACACGAACTTCCATCTTGGGAAATCTCCTTCACCTTGTGTGGTAGTTGTACCCGAAAACCTCGGTAAAAGCAACAACAAGCAAGGCTTTACGTGGTGAACCACGTCACGATCTCCCCCATCCCCTGATCCTGCGAAGCCTTGTCCTTGTCATAGGGAATCAGATGGGTGGCGTTGGGCAGATGGACGTGCCGATTCTTCCCCAGCGGTTTGGCGGCGACCATCTCTCCCGCCTTGCGGTCAACCGCATCATCCTTGCCACCGGTCAGCACCAGCGTATCCGCCTTGACGGCATCAAGCGCTTTGACCGCTTCGACGCACATCCGGTGCAGGTCCCACACCTTTCGGGGGAACAGCCATGACCAGTACTGGGAACCCAAATACGCGTCATCGTCCGGATCCCCTTCATACAGGAAGTGGTAACCGGGATCCCTGTTCCAAGGAACGGCGATCTTCTTGGGGGAAAACACCTGGGCGAAGGTCAATTGGAATTTCCGCCATCCTGTGGCAAGGGATTTCATCACCAACGCCGGGGCGATCAACGCCATTTTCTTCACTTCCGGGTGACGTGAAGAGAGCAACACGGCGACCGAGCCTCCCATGGAGTGTCCCACCAGATAGACTTCATGATAACGGGACGCAAGATCCTGGTAAGCGTTTTCCGCCGTACCCAGCCAGTCTTCCCGTCCGGAACGCTGGAAATCGTCCCCGCTGGTGCCGTGTCCAGGATACCGGACGGCGTAGCAATCGAAACCGGCATCGTACAGATCAATGCCCGGCCGGATCAACTCACCAGGATAACCGGTATATCCGTGACATAAAAGAACGGCCACGTCGCTCGGGGCGTCGTGGACCATCTTCCAAGGCCGGGCGCACCTCCGCACCGGCGCCTTATCCTGATACCACCCGGCTGACCAGTCGGGTACATCATACGAAATATGCATCAATCCTCCTCACCACGGCTGCTTCAGCAGGTTGAGAAGGTCGATCCTGCTCCGTACCTTGGTTTTCGCGAAAATGTTCGCCACGTGGTTGTTCACCGTGTTGACACTGATGTCCAGATCAGCGGCGATCTCCTTGTTGGTCAATCCACGGGAGATCAACTTGATGATGGCTAACTCGCGCTCTGTTATATGGTACTCAGAAAGATCCTGTAAGGAAAGCTCTTTGTTTCGTCCCGCCTTGGCTTCCTTACCCGTTTGGGCGAAATATACGAACAGATAACTCATCACGGTAATGGAGAATGCCAGAAAATAAATGCCGTACATCAGGGTACGCACCTTGGGGAAGACCAACGTGGCGCCGATGGCGGGAAGCATGGCGACACTGACGATCATGATGGTGATGCAGACAGCGCGGACATCCTTCTCCTCGATGGAATTGAGGTTCTTCGTCAAGACGATCAAACAGAAACCGATGACGACGACGAACAGGATCTCCATCAGGTTGGAGTAGACGATCTTCGGCCTGATGATGTTCAGCACCCCGGAGACCAGATACACCCCGGAGAGGGTGAAGAAGAACGTCTTGTACGGATTCCGCCACGGATGCCCGATGACCCAGGTGATGAAGTACGGGATGAACGAGACGAGGAACACCACGTTGGCCGTCAGGATGGATTGGATGATGATGGAGACGATCCGCTTGGCGAAATCACTTTTCATAAACACGCTGGCGATCATCTGGAGCGCAGAGAGCATCATGCATCCCATCAGGCTGGAAATGCAGACGATGAACAACTGGGTCCAGGAATGCGGTTTCTGAATCTGATACACAACGGCCAATGCCAGGGTCATGCAACCCAAGGCAAAGGCCAGCATGTAAATGAACAGGATGATACCGTTCACAAGGCTACTTCAGTTGCCGCTGGTTATGCGTGATGTCCGCCTGTCCACACACTCGTGTGATGTCGTTGATCAACGGAATCATGTTCGCCGCGGCCACACCGGTCTCCCGCTCGGCCAGCATGTTGTACGCGCTGGCGTTG
Source organism: Sphaerochaeta sp. (assembly GCA_022482495.1). Classification (NCBI taxonomy): domain Bacteria; kingdom Pseudomonadati; phylum Spirochaetota; class Spirochaetia; order Spirochaetales; family Sphaerochaetaceae; genus Sphaerochaeta; species Sphaerochaeta sp. The sequence continues at coordinate 139,886 of JAKVPA010000003.1, forward strand.
TTCGCCGCCGTTGCCTTGCTGGCGAACAAGGAAAGATGCAACGTCAGGCCATCAGAGAGCAGATACTCCGGCGTATCAGAGAACCCGGGGATCAGATGAGCCACCGCGCTCTCCAATACCTTGGGATCGGTGACCACGCCACGAGGACTCTGGAAGTGCAGCAGGTACCACAGGCTCTGGGACGGGTTGTTCCACGCCAACCCCACCTTCTTCTGCTGGGCAAGCGGCATCGCTTCCTTCACCTGATCAGCAGTCACCTGCAGGTCGGCGAAATCAAAGACGGCCCACGCGACGGTGAATCCCCCGAGGTTCCTCCGTCGCGCCGTCTTCTGGATGAAATCTTCCAGATTCTTCGCCGCAGGCTCATATTCCACGTTCATGTTGGAAAAGCGGCAGTCCTTGCGCATCTGGGAAAAATACAACGCGTTCGCCTGGTTGGACGTAACGATCAGAATGGTGTTGAGAGGACTCACCGTAATTTTTTTCCTTGCCATAATCAGACCTCCTTGCCTTTCTCTGCGTCAACGAAATGGAATTCGCTGAGCAGCGGAAGCGCGCCGAACGCGCCGGCCATGTACTGCGCGGGAGTTTTGTCCTTGCTGCGGGAAAACTTGTAGTTGGCCAACGAGTAGTACACTGTGGCGCTTTCTCCGTTCTTCTCAGCGAAGTAAACACCATCCCGTCGAAGCAATCCGGGCTGAAGCAGACTGGGATTGCAGTCGACAACCAACATCTGGGAACCAAATGTCTGGTCGCATTCCTCGAAGATATCCACGACGTGGCACAGGACATTGGGATGCAGCAGCATGCCGAAATCATCAATGACCAGCGTCCGACCCTGGGTGAAGCTCTCAAAGAACGCGACGCCCATCAGGCAAAGTCTGCGCAGTGAGAGGCTCTCCGTGCTGAAATAGGAAGCGTAATGCTGGGTGACATTGGTATGGATGAAGATCAACCGATCATTCTTCACCACGATGTCACGAATATCGGTGATATCCATGCTCCACAGGAAATTCTTCAATTGCTCAACCCAACCGGGATGCGCCGTGATCTGTTCGATCAAATACTTCTCACTGGACTGGGAAACTCCCATCGGAAGCAGGTTGAGCGTCACATCAATCCACCCATACAGCTGGGAACTGGTTTCCCCACCTTTGTGCGCCGAAGCGCCAAGGAAGGTATGCGTGCCATCCAGCTTTCCCACCAGGCGCTTCTTCTCGCCACGGTACATTTTGCCCCAACGGTACGTATAGGTGATGTCCGAAGAGCCAGCCAGCACAGCGGCTTCATCCGCCTTGCGCTGGAACATCAGCTTCTTTGACCGACCGATGATATGATACAGGCTTTCCTCGTAAATCCGGCTGTTATCCGCCACCAGCTTGTATTGGGCGATGACGGAATCATCATTCCCCGTCCCTTTGTCCAGCACGACGCGGATGATGATGGTCGCCGGTTCCGTCTTGGACTCGGGATCATAGGCGAACGCTGTACCGGCGAGGATACGAAGCGGGTTCTCCTGGTCATCCGGCGCCGTCACAATGAACTTCAGCGCCTCAAGCGCTCTGACGAACGAGCTTTTTCCCGCCCCGTTCGGCCCGATGATGGCCGCCGTTCTGATCAGCCTGAGCTTCTCATTCACGACAACCGTCTTCGACTCGTCCAACCTGCTGTCCCGAACCGCCTCAAACGAAATCGTCTGGGCCTCTTTCACGGATTTGAAGTTGGCAATCGTCATGTCCACTAACATGCTATCCTCCTAAAGCCCAAGTGCTTCCATACGCGCAAACACTTTTGGCCATTTCGTCATTTGCATCACCAGCTGGGCTGGTGTTTCATCATCCAACCCATGGTTGTCCGTCGCCATCACATCCACCACATCAGCTTCAAGATATGGCAACGCCGATCCATCCAACGCCGCGCTGACATTCACTTGGATCAAGCAACCCAATGCTTTGATCCGTTGGAAATCAACACTTTCCACCGTCAACCACCGATACCGCTCCACATGAGCGACCAGCGGCACCAACCTCTGGGAGACCAACGTCTCCAGTTTCTCAAACCAACCCGCCAGCGGAAGCGTCGTGGGAAACTCACACAACGCGTATCTGCCGGCGATGGGAATGGAGATGATTTCCTGTTGGGAGCCGAGAAACAATTCGCTCCCCAGATGCATCCTCAACCCCATTGCCTCCCCAATTCTTTTCCCTTGGTTCCACGCCTCCCGAAGCCGTTCCGTCTTCGTCGTCACATACGGGTTGAAGATATGCGGCGTGAACGCAAGCCCATCAAAACCACTTTCTTTATAAATCTGGAGAACCCGAGGAAGACCTTCTGCCGGCACTTTGCCGTCATCAATATCCGGAAGCAGATGGCAGTGAAGATCAAACAACCCCATGTTCCCCGCTCCTTGCTCTTAATTATACCCAGAATAGCGTAAATGGCAAAGAATAATCAACAACCGTTGCGGGTTGAGGCTATCATCTTGGATTTGATGGCCTAAAATTCAATCATGGGAAGCGGTTCGCGACCCTTTTGGGCAAACGAGTGCTTGATTTCCTTCACTTCACTGACGATATCGGCGATGGAAACCAATGCGTCAGGGCATCCTCGCCCAGTAATGACCAGGTTGGGGAACCCTTTTTTCCCATGATGGTCATCCAGCCACAACGCAATCTGCAGAGGATCCAGATAGCCGAAGGTGAACGCATAGGTGAATTCATCCAACACCAGGAGGTCGAAATCCCCAGAGGAAATCCATCGTTTCGCCTGTTCCCAGCCCTGGATGCAGAAGGCCTTGTTGGTTTCCTTGTTGTCCCCTTCCCAACTGAAGCCGGAACCAAAACTCTTCCACAAGACGCCCAGTTGCTGCGCTTCCTTCCATTCCCCGCAATCCAGTTTGGAGGGATCCTGTTTGATGAACTGGATGACGGCGCACTTGCCGCCGTGGCCCAACGCGCGGAGCATCTGCCCCATGGCGGCAGTGGTTTTCCCCTTGCCGTCCCCGGTATACACGATGATCTGCGGATTCCCTGTTCCTTTCATATCTTTCTTCAGCTCCCTGTGATGATCTGTGTGGTCGTCACCTTGGACTCTCCGACCGAAGTCGTTCCGTTGATCTGGTTATGCGCTTCCTGCTGCGCCTTCTGCGCGGCCAGCATCCGGTGCACCGCCGCCGAAGCCTTCACATCCCCCGTCCTGCTGGCAACTTGGTTCATCAGCGTCAACGCGTCGGAAAGATTGCCCATCGCTTCCTGCATCAACGCGGCGTTATACCCGGAAGGTAGATGCCCGGTGGCGTCCCACTGGGCGCGGAACAGGGCGTACGCCTGCTCGACCTGACCAGCGTCGGCCATCCGATAGGCATCCTGTACGTTTGCCTCCTTCGGTTTGTTCGGCATCAACGCCAGGGTGGTATACTTCCACGTTGGCATCAGTTGCTGCGCGATTTTGTTCTGGAACGCGTCCAGAATGGAGGAGATCATGCTGGTTACCGACGGCGCGTAAGCAAAGGCGTACCTGCGTTCGTCAACGAACGACGAGCCACGGTAGACGCGACGGGCGATCTCCGTATCCCGGCTTCGCCGGTCGGTAAAGGAATTGCTGGCCAGGATTGTTCCGCTCTCAATGTCCCTGACCAGGTACGAGAAGGTCAAAGTCACCCGTTGGGAGACATAATACTTCTTTCCGGTCACCACCTGTTTGTTTTTCTTGGTGGTGGGATCCAGTTGATTCTCCACGATGTCTTCCGTGAAGGGGCGCTCATCCAGATCCAGATAGGAGATCGAACTGGTGACGATCGCCTTGACGCCCTTCTGCTTCAACAAAGCGACACCATCATCCCCCAACGCCAAGTACTTGTCTGTCTGCTCGGGAGGGAGCACGGTGAAGAAACCGGAACTCTGCAACGTGCTGGTGAATGTCTTGGTTGCCAGTTCCGCAGCATTCTTTGCCGCGTTGCGCTCATACCCGGTGGAGAGACGATACCCAAAGTCATCAAAGTTGATGCTCCATGTCGGGTAATAGTTCAGCGCGGGAGCACTGAGGCTGGTGGAGGCGACGGCAATCGTCCGATACGAGCCCATATTCACCCCGGCGGGGACGAGATGCCGTACCGTCACCGTGCTTTGGCAGGAGGCGAGCATGACAACCAACGCCAGGACAAGCCATCCGAACCATTTCTGTTTCTTCATATTCTACTCCCTTTTCCCTTACTCCTTCTGCAAGAATACCACCAGAAGAAAACCGTTGACAAGCCAGACTCATTTCCCTATGGTGATGCTGACGGGGAGATTGGCATGAGAAAAACGCATAGCGCGCTGATTGATGACGAGTGCAATCCAGAAGAGGACCGCTATTTCAATACCATTGACGATGAGGAAGATGAAAAGCTGGAATGGCGGGCCCAAACGGTGGATGACCCCTTGAAGGATCCTGAAACGGCGGATAACTTGATGCTGGCCGACGACTCCGACGCGGACGAACAAGAAGAAGAAGATGACGTGCTCCGGGACGAAACGGACGCCACGGAAGAGAAAATGTTCGAACAGGTCGACGACGCCGACGATACCGACAATTAACCGTATCCTCTTAAAAAATCGCATGTTTCTCTCAAAAGTATCTTGACAACCCTATTGTTACTATGTAAAGTAGCATCATCAGGAGATTGTTACTATGAAAAGAATCAACTTGCTCGTCATTTCCCTTTGTCTGATCATGACCGCCGCGTTCGCGCAACCCCAGACGGAAACCACGGCGGCACCGCAAAAAACGTATACCATCGGAGTTTCGAAAATGGTGTCCCATCCGGCGTTGGACGCCATTGAACAAGGCATGCAGGATTATATGGCCACCACGGGAATTCCGGTGAAGTACGATTTCCAGAACTGCAATGGAGAAGTTTCCACCGCAGCGTCCATCGCCCAGAAGTTCAAGAGTGACAACGATGACATCGTCGTCGGCATCGCCACTCCCCCCGCCCAGGCGCTGGCGTTGGTTTTCAAGGATCGCCCGGTGATCTTCGGAGCCATCAGCGACCCGTTGGCCGCCGGCCTGGTCTCCAACTATGACAAGACGGAAGACACCAATGTCTGCGGCGTCTCCGACATGAACCCGATCGACCTGCAGCTGAAGACCTTCTTTGAAGTGGCCCACATCAAGAAACTCGGCATGGTCTACACATCCGGAGAAGCAAACGGCGTGGCGCAGATGGAAGTCGCCAAACAGGTGTGCGCCGACAACGGAGTCGAGTTCATCTCCGCGGCGGTCAGCAACTCAGCCGAAGTGAAGACCGCGGCGCTGTCCATCATCGACCGCGTGGACGGCATGTATGTGGCCATCGACAACACCGTCGTTTCCGCCATCGCCAGTGTGGATGAAGTGTGCTACAAAGCGAAGAAACCGTTGTTCAACACGGACACCACATCCAGCGAGAACACCCACTTCTTCATGAGCTGGGGCTTCAACTACTACACCGTCGGTGTGGAGACCGGAAAGGTGATCGAGCGGGTGATCAAGGGAGAGAAACCGAGGGACATCGGAGCGATCTTCTTCAATGATCCGTCCCAGTTCGATCTGATGTTCAACCTGGACAGCGCCAAATACCTGGGCATCGACATCAGCGACGAGATGCTGAAGAAAGCCTCGTATCTGGTCAAAGACAACGTAAAAGTATCAAACAAGTAGTGCATATTAGCTGAATTAATATTCAACATCGTGCATAATCAGATTTACAAATGGATGTCTTTCCGTTATAGTTACGGTCAAGCACATTCTGGAGGAATCTCATGAAAAAAGTTTGCTCAACGTTGCTCGTCGTCCTGTTGCTGGCCTTGCCGCTCTGCGCGCAGGGAGCCAAAGAGGCTCCTGCCGCCTCGACGGAAAAGGTGTACAAGATTGGTATTTCTAAGCTTCTGCCCCATCCGGCGCTTGACGCCGCGGAGAAGGGCATGATGGATTACCTGGCCACCACCGGTCTGAAGGTCACCTTCGACCAGCAGAACGCCAACGGAGACATCTCCACGGCTGCGTCCATCGCCCAGAAATTCAAGAGCGACAAGGATGATGTCGTCGTCGGCATCGCCACCCCGTCCGCTCAGGCTCTGGCCAACGTGTTCTCCGACATCCCGGTGGTCTATTCCGCGATCACCGATCCGGTCAGCGCGGGACTTACCGCCGACAACGTCTGCGGTGTCTCCGACGCCAACCCGGTGGAAAGCCAAATCAAGCTGCTGATTGACGTGACCGGCTGCAAGACCATCGGAAACATCTACGCCTCTGGCGAAGCCAACGGCGTCGTGTTGATGGAAGCCGCAAAAGCGGCCTGTGAGAAACTCGGCGTGAATTTCGTCACGGTCGCGGTGAGCAACACCAGCGAAGTGAAGATGGCCGCCCAGTCGATCATCGACCGTGTGGATGCCGTGTATATCTCAACGGACAACACCGTCATTTCCGCGCTTCCTTCCATCGATGATGTCTGCACCAAAGCGGGTAAGGCGCTGTTCAGCGCGGATCCCAGCGGTGTTGACGGACTGAACTTCCTGATCGCTTGGGGATTCAACTACTACAGTGTCGGAACGGCGACCGGCAAAGCGGTCGAGCAGGTCATCAAGGGCGTATCTCCGAAGGATGTCGGAATCGTCTACCTCACCGATCCGAAGGATTTTGAGCTCTGGTTTAATCTTGATACAGCCAAGAAGCTTGGCTATACTATCGATCAGTCGTACATTGATATGGCCGCTGTCCTGGTCCAGGATGGCAAAAAGATTACGAAGTGATCGATAACCGAGCCGGTTTGTAGGTACACCGTCGGCTTCGCGCCGACGGTTTTTTCTGTAAGGGGTTCACTGATGATTGAGGGTATTTTTGTTGACGGATTGATCTTCGCCATCATGGTGCTGGGGATTCTGATCTCCTTCAGAATCATGGACATGGCAGACCTCACCTGTGATGGCTCGGTGGCGACCGGGGCGGCGGTGACGGCGGTCTGCATCACTCATGGCACATCGATTTTCGTCGCGTTGCTGATCGCGTTCATCAGCGGGGTGCTGTGCGGGATGGTCACGGCTGAGATTCACAACAAGCTGCACATTCCCGCGTTGCTTGCGTCCATCCTCACCATGACGATGCTGTATTCCATCAACCTGAGGATTCTTGGCAACAAGGCCAACCTGCCGCTGCTCAGGGTCACGACGCTGTACACCCGGCTTCCCCAAGTCTTCTCGTTCCTTCCAGAGGAATGGGCAAGCTTGCTGGGCACCCTTCTCGTCGTGCTGTTGATCAAAGGGATCTTCGACCTGTTCTTCCGCTGTGATCTTGGCATCGCCATCGGAGCGATGGGATCCAACGAACAGATGGTCATCAGCCAGGGGATGAACCCGGAACATCTGAAACTGCTCGGTCTTGGTGTTTCCAACGGCTTGATCGCCCTCTCCGGCGGAATGCTCGCCCAGTACCAAGGCTTCGCTGACGCCAACCTGGGACAGGGCATGGTCGTCCAAGGGCTTGCCGGCATCATGTTGGGTGAGTTCCTGTTCTCCAGCAACAAAATCTATCTGATCACCCTACGTGCCGTCTTTGGCGCCATCATGTACAAGGCGTTGATGTTCTTCGGCCGCAAGTACGGCTATTTGATCCACATCACGCCGAATGACTTCAAGCTGTTGACCGGCATTCTCGTCATCATCAGCCTGTTCGTCGCGTCCACCCGGAGCAAGGCCTCCAACAATGACGCGAAGAAGAAAGCGCTGGCGCGCAACGCCGAGCGTCAGAACACCCATCTGAACGTGGAGGCGAAGTGATGCTTGAATTATCCCATGTCACCAAAGTTTTCTATCCTGGCACGGTCAACGAGAAAATCGCCATCGAGGATCTGAACCTCAAGGTGCAGGATGGAGACGTGATCTGCATCATCGGTTCCAACGGAAGCGGGAAAACCACGTTGTTCAATTTGATCTCCGGCACCTTCCCGGTGACCAGCGGAACCATCATGGTCAACGGCAAGGACATCACCAAGATGCCGGAATACAAGCGGGCCTTCACCATCGGCCGGATATTCCAGGATCCCACCAAGGGGACGGCGGCCAGCATGTCCATCGAGGACAACATGATCACGGCGTCCACCAAAGGAAGGAAGGGGCTACGCATCAGCCTGAACAACGAGAAACGTGCTGAGTTCCGTGAACTTCTCAAACCGATCGGTTTGCAGGATCGGCTGAAGGACAACGTAGGGCTTCTCTCCGGCGGACAGCGGCAGGCGCTTACCCTGTTGATGACCGTCATGAGCAAACCGCAGATGGTGCTCCTTGATGAGCATACCGCCGCGTTGGACCCCCGCAACGCCCAGACGGTGATGGATCTGACGACCAACTATATCCAGCAGTATCACCTCACCGCCATGATGGTCACCCACAACATGCAGTTCGCCATTGACTATGGCAACCGGTTGATCATGATGGATGAAGGCCAGATCGTGTTGGACCTCTCCGGGGTCGCCAAACAGCGGATGACGGTCGAAGGACTGGTCAAGCTGTTCAAGGACATCAAGAACAAGGAATTCAGCAACGACGAGGGGTTGCTCACCACCGACTGAAAACGTGGAAACGAATCCGCAGCCACTGATGTTTTCAAACGCCTATCTCAGGCGGTTGATTCTCCCTTTGGTGGGGGAATCATTTCTTGCCGTGACCATCGGCATGGCGGATACCGTGATGGTCGCCGTCAACGGGGAGATGGCCGTCTCCGGCATCAGCCTGGTGGACGCGTTTTCCCAGTTGATGATCGCCCTGTTCGCCGCGTTTGCCACAGGCGGCGCCGTCGTCTCCAGCCAATACCTGGGCAACCAGGACCGCGCCAGCGCGTGTGACGCCGGCAGACAACTGTACAGCCTCTCCTTGGTGGTCGGTTCGGCGTTGGTCATTTTGCTCCTTCCCATCCGCAGACCATTCCTTGCTTGGTTGTTCGGGCGTATCGAGCAAGGCGTGATGGACAACGCGTCCACCTATTTCTTCTGGATTCTGCTGAGTTTTCCGTTTCTGGCAGTCTACAACAGTTGCGCGGCATTGTTCCGCTCCATGGGCAACAGCAAAGTATCCCTGCAGGTAAGTATTCTGATGAACGTCATCAACATCGGCGGAAACGCCGTATTGATCTATGTGATGCACATGGGAGTCGCCGGAGCAGGCATCGCCACGCTCGCCAGCCGGGCGGTCAGCGCCATCGCCATGACGATACTCCTGCAAAACAAAAAGAATGATATTTTCCTGTCTGACATGTTCCCGTTCCGGTGGAAGAAACAGATCATATCCAAAATTCTCCAAGTGGGCATTCCCAGCGGCGTGGAGAACTCCGTCTTCCAGATCGGCAAGCTGCTGGTGCAGAATTTCATCGCGGGTCTGGGAACGGCAAGCCTGGCGGCGAACGCCATCTGCAACTCGGTGGCAGGTTTCGCCAACATTCCCGGCAACGCCATGGGGCTGGCGGCCATCACCGTCGTCGGACAGTGCATCGGTGCCGGACAGCCGGAACAAGCGTCCTCGTATTCCAAGCGGCTTTTGGGAAGGACGTACCTGTACATGGGGATCACATCGCTTGCCATCTACGCGTTCTCCCCTACCATCGTCAGCTGGTTCAAACTCAGCCAGGAAGCAATGGATATCGCGGTGAGCGTTCTGAAGCAGTGCATGCTGTTCACCGCTTTGATCTGGCCGGCGTCCTTTGAGCTTCCCAACAGTCTTCGGGCCGCCGGGGACGCAAAATACACCATGTTGATCTCCATGATCAGCATGTGGGGGTTCCGTGTGGTGTTCGCCTATTTCCTTTCCACCGTGTTGGGGTTGGGATTGAACGGAATCTGGATGGGAATGTACATTGACTGGATCTTCCGGGCAGGATGTTTCATCCACCGGTTCCGTGGCGGCAAATGGCAGGAGAAACGGCTGATCTGATCAGCCGTCCACCTTCTTCGCCCAGAGTTTCTCCAACGAGTAGAACTCCCGCAGCTCGGCGCTCATCAAATGGATGACGATGTCGCCGCAGTCGACCAACGTCCAGCCATCCCCTGCGGGACTCTTGTGACGGTTGTTCACCGACAGATGGAGCGAGGTCAGCTCACCCCAGAGTTCATGGACGACACCGGCAAGGTGTCCCATGCTGTTCACCGTGCCGATGATGAAACAATCGGCCCAGCTGCATTCCGGATTCACATCCAGGATCTCCACGTCCTGACACTTGCTGTCCGTCAGGAACTGCGCGATCTTCTTGGCGTTCTCCGCCGTCTTTTCCGGCATCATCGTTCAATTTCTCCTTCCGCCTTCTTCCAAGGCACCCGAAAGCCATACTCGGAAGTATGCCTCCATACCTGTCCAATCCAGCGTTTCCGAATCAAGGAAACGAGCCACATCATAATGGCGCCACACGGATTTGTCCACCATCATATCCCACAATCCCGCCCAACCGGCAAGCCGGTCAAGCGTAGCACCAAACGACGTATGGCGCAAAGCCCCCACCTGGGTGCGCAGCGCCAACACGCCATCGGCCATATCCGTCTCCTGTCCGATAGCATCAAGCAGGTCACGGATTTCGTGAAGGTTCTCCGCTGACCCACCCGCGACGGTTCCGACCGGAAGGCCGAACAACCCAGGAAGCGCCTGGGACACCTCCAACCCCTTCGCTTTGGCGTATCCGACCGTCACGGAAGCTGGGACATCCACCACCACGAGGAGATTCCCTTGGGTGACCATCACCACCGCTTCGTTTCCAAAATAGAGATAGTCGGCGTGCGCCGCGGGACGGGAACAGGAAAGCAGCGCCAACGAAGCGAAAAGGACAAGGAACGGGAACCGTCTCACACCCGCCCTCCGCCAGCAAGGAGCTGTTCCAACCGATCGGTCGTCGCGGCGTTTTTCCTCCCCTTCCGGGCAAAATAAGCATCCTGCATCCGAAGGACCGCCAGGCAGACATCGTCCAGCGTCGTTGGTTGGAGCAACTGTTGCCGTTCCAGTTCGGTGATATGGGTCCGCCTCGGCTCCAGGTAATCACTGACGAACACCACCAGACCCAGGCGTCCCATGGACACCGAACCGAGCGTGTGCCAGCGGATGGCCAGGCACATCGGCTCAGGATATCCCTGCTCACGGAACAACTGTGCCGCCACCGGGCCGTGGAGCAGCCACGGACACGCTTTCTCCTCTTCCTCAAGCGCCACATGATGGATATCGCAGAACGTGTACAACCGCTGTGTGCCCCACTCCCTGCAGTAGTCATGCAGAAGCCCGGTGGCTTCCAGCACGGTGTCATCCAAATCCTCGTGATACCGATGGGCGAGCATCAGGTTGGTCTCAGCCACGCTGATGCTGTGCTCTGCGCGGTGGGGACTTTCCAATTTCCGGATTTCCGCTTCAATCGCGGTACAATCGATGCGCTTCGACATACTCCGCCACCCCCTTCGGCATCAAGGCCTTTGTCTCTTCCGGCATCGGCTCGTCAGGCCCCAACGAGGCAAGCTGGGCACGTATCTCCGAGGAACTGTCCTCAAACACATCCCCCCCGACGAACTGGATGTCCACGCCTTGGGGAACCACCGGTGTGACGGACTGCCTCCGAATGACGACAAACGCCACCATCCGTTTCAGTTCGTCAAACGCGTGCCACGCCGGCAATCCGGAGACCAGATCATCACCCATCACCACACCAAGTTTTCCCTCAAGCGCGTACCGCTCTTTGATATCCCGCGCCGTATCGGCCGTATAGGAGACCCCGCCACGGACCAGTTCGCAGTCATCCACCACAATCTCCCGCGGGGGATCATCCGGATACAGGGAAGCGTACGCCTCAACGGCAAGACGGAGCATGGCAAGACGATCATCTGCGGGAGCCGGTCGTTGGTCTCTCTTGAAGTTGTTGTGCGCGACGGGAACCAGAATGATCCTCCGATAATCCGTCCGGTTCAGAACGGTGTGGATCAGATGCAGATGGCCCAGATGCACCGGGTCAAAACTTCCGCCGACCATTGCCGTACGTCTGGATTCCACCTTACGGCTCCTGTCGATACTCCGCATCCTTGTCCACACGAGCGGTGAACGACGAAGCGTCATCCGGCTTCTTGCCGGAAAGGCTGACCAAATGGATGAACGCCTTGCGTACATCCGCGATCCCTTCTTCCAGGAACGCGCAAATCCCAATGACCTGGTGGTCGGGATACTTTGCCTTCAGTTCCTCCAGATGTGCGGGAGCATCCGGTTCGTCCAGATGCGTGCCGATGATCACCTGAGGTTTGTCCGGAAGGGTCGGTTCAAACGCGGCCAGTTCCTTGCACAGCGCGTCATACGCCGTCAAATACCGAGGATCGGAAAGATCGATCAAAAAGGCAAGCCCCTGGGTGCGGGTGATATGCCGGAGGAATTTGATCCCCATGCCGGCGCCTTCGCTGGCCCCGTCGATCAAGCCGGGGATGTCGGCGATCACCACATCCTGATCATCATAGCGCATCATCCCCAATTGGGGGATCTTGGTGGTGAACGGATACCCCGCGACTTTCGCCTGGGCATTGGTCAACGCGTTGAGCAGCGTGCTCTTGCCGGCATTGGGATAGCCGACCAAACCGATGTCCGCGATGATCTGCAGTTCCACGCCGACCCGCATGGAAACACCCTTCTGTCCTGGTTGTGCGAAGCGTGGGGTCTGACGGGTGGAGGAACGGAAATGCCAGTTTCCCAATCCGCCTTTGCCACCCTTCAGGAAGACGAAGCGGTCCATCCCTGTCAAATCCTGAAGGACCTCCCCCGTCTCGGCGTTCTTCAGCACCGTGCCAGGCGGCACCTCGATCTCCACATTCTTGCCATCGCGCCCAAAACAACGGGCGCCTCCGCCGTTCTGCCCGTTTTCCGCGCGGAACGTACGGATCATTTTCAGACGACCAAGCGTCCGGAGGTTTGACTTGACCACGAAGACGACATCGCCTCCCCGGCCTCCATCACCACCGTCCGGACCACCTTTGGGAACAAATTTTTCCCTACGGAAAGAAACACAACCGTTGCCCCCGTTTCCGGAGGCAACGTCGATGTAGGTTTCGTCAGCGAACCCGACCATATGCCAGGCCGCTTCCTTACTTGCCCTGCTCGGCGGCAGGCGCTGCTTGTGCAGGCGCTTCGACGGGCTGGATGCTGATGTAGGTGCGGTTCATCCGCTGATGGAACAGCACCGTACCGGGAACCTTCGCGAAAATCGTGTAGTCCGTGCCCATGCCGACATTGCGTCCGGGATGGAATTTGGTTCCATGCTGGCGAACGATGATCTCACCCGCCTTGACGACCTGACCGCCAAAGCGCTTCACGCCGAGTCGCTGGGAATTGGAATCACGACCATTTCTGGAGCTTCCGCCACCTTTCTTATGTGCCATAATTCTCTCTCCTTATGCGATCACGTGATCAATCTTGATCAGTGAATATTGCTCGCGGTGTCCCTGCGTCCTGCGATACCCCTTACGGCGTTCATACTTGAACACACGTACCTTATCGCCAAGCTTGTCGCCGACGTAGGAAGCCTGCACTTTGGCGCCTTCCACGTACGGAGTCCCGAACTTGGCGTTGTTCTCGTCTACGATGGCGAGGACAGAAGTGTACTCCAGCTGGTCTCCGGCTTTCTTATCCAGATTGATGTGATCGATCTGAATGGTTTCACCTTCGATGGCCTTGTACTGCTTTCCGAGAATCTCTACAAGTGCGTACATGTACCTATCCTTTCTCCAAGATGCCACCATCCTGCCCTGTTTTAAAAAAAATGACAACCTGTTTTTACAAGCAAATGCTTGCAAATCAAGAAAAACCCACTTGAAAACCTACCGATCGTTCGCTAGGATAATGGCATGAGCCCCCAACAGACCAACCAGCAAATCACCCTGCTTGCCCTCCAGATCGCCTCCGAACGGGGGTTGGACAACCTCTCTCTTTCCGACCTTGCGGAAGCCGCGGGCATCAGGAAAGCGACACTGTACAGCCATTTCGTCAGCAAGGAAGCGTTGGTGGACGCAATGTACCACCTCATCGACTCCTTCTCCGGAGCGGAATCCGTAAGCTTGTCCGGAGAAGCAGAGACGGTATTGCAGACGACGGTCCGCCATTGGGTGGCCGCCTACACCACCACCCCGATGCGTTGGGCATGGCGGGTGGTGTTCCAGATGCGGTTCACCGACCCACGGGCCGCCTCACGCGCCCGAGCCATCCACAACATGTTCCTGGCTCAGACCCAGGCGGTACTGGAGACGCTCTCCGACACGGGAAGACTGGACATCCCTGACCTCGACCTAGCCACCACGCTGTTCGCCAGCGCGGCAGAAAGCTTCATTGATGAGGAGAACATCACGGAAAACGATCAGGAAGACTGGCAACTATCCCGCATGGTCAGCAGGTTCTGCCGGACCTTCATGCCACGACAATGATGCGTGCGTTCAGTATTGCCAGCTGTTATATTCAAACGGCTGTACGTCAGGCTTCCCTGTATCTTCCTTTTCATGTTTGCAGTAATCCAGATATTCCTGATAGATATTCTTGATGTCCTCCCCTTCCAACTGGGGGATGACCTTGCTGGAATCGGTGAGGAAATCCAATTCCGTCTTCCCCATCTCGCGCCCCTTGCGTGTATGCAGGTCATACGCGTATTCAGGGACCTGCAACGTCCTGCCATGGGCGAAGTCCTTGATGACCATGTTCTTGATGTTGTCACTGGACCGTTCCTTCTTTTGACGACACAGGTAGCGGATGGCATGGACGAAGAACATAGGGCGGTCTCCATCCTGATACAGGAACTCCTTGCGCATGCAGTACAGCGTATAGATCAATTCCGGGGCGTGCACATCACCAAAACCAATATCTTCCACGCTGATGGATAACAATCTTCTCCACATCTTGTCTTCAAACTGCGGACTGGTGATATACATCTCATAGGCGGCACACAACGCATTATGTTCCAATCCACGACGGATTGATTTCTGCAACATGGAAATGATTTCATCGCCAGGAATCCCATTACGGGTGGTGACATTCGACCACGGATCATACGACATGAATACACTCATAACCTTTATCCTTTGATGCCGGACGCGGAAACGCCGGCAACGAAATACTTTTGGGTAAACACAAAAAGAAAGACGACGGGCATGACGGCAAGCGTCGCGCCTGCCAATTGCATGGGAATGTTTGCTCCTCCATGCTCCTGAAAATATTTCAATGCGGGGGTAACCAACTGATTCCCGACGGTATTGATGAACAAATACGGATCCAGGAAGTTGTTCCAGATATTGATGAAACTGAAAAGCACCACCGTGGTGATGGACGGCCCGGACAATGGAAGAAAAATCCTGGTGAGAATGGTACCATGCCAGGCTCCATCAATCGTCGCGGCTTCTGAAAAGTCTTCAGGAATCTGATGAAAGAATTCGGTGAGCACCATCAGATACAATACCTCGCTTACTTCCGGGAGAATGATGACCCACAGGGAATCCAACAGGTGCATCTGTCGGAAAAACAGATACCGAGGAACCATCGTGGTTTCTCCCGGCACCATCAGAGTGGTCATCAGCCCCCCCATGATCAGCCGCCTCCCGCGGAAACGTAACCGGCTCAGCGCATACGCCGCGGGAAACGTAACCAGCAACCGCAGGACAATCGTCACACACACCGTGATGGCCGTATTGCGATACCACGCGCCAAAATACCGATTGCCCAAAACCTGACGATAGCTGTCCAGCACCGGTTTCACCGGAGTGAACAAAGGACGGTACGCCAGTCCTGCCGGACGGAACCCGATCACGACCATCATGACAAACGGATACAAAGAGCAGATGGCCAGACACCACATCACCGCAATGAACACATATTCCCGTTTTGTCAGTCTTTTTCCCATCGTCCCCTCCCAAACACCACCATCTGGTTGATCAGCACAATGAAAGCGGTGAACAAAACACCTTCTGCAGACGCAATGGAAAATTTTTGATACAGGAACGCATCATTATAAATCTGAAGGGAAAGCACCATTGAAGCCGTCCCGGGACCTCCGTTGGTCAACCCGACAATGGTGGTATAACTGCGGAAGGAATTGATAATCGCAATGGTAAGCATCAAGAAGAGCGTTGGAACCAATGCAGGCAAGGTTACATAGACCAAACGCTGCCAAAACGTCGCTCCTTCCAAATCCGCTACCTCATACCATTCTTTCGGAATATCCTGCAATCCCGCGAGAATCGTGATGATGGTGAACGCAAGCGCCACCCAAGCGCCGATTACGGCGGAAACGGGCAGCGCCAGATGGGGATCGTTCAGCCATTGCGGCCCGGAAGTTCCAAACACCCGCCACAGGGCATTGACCGGGCCTTTGGACGGATTGAGCAGATACCGGAAGACGATTCCAATGGCGATCATGTTGGTGACATACGGAATGTACCAGCAGGTGCGGACAAATGTTCTGCCAGGGAAACGTCGGTTGAGGAGCACCGCCAACATTACACCAAGCACCATGATGGTAACGGTATACACCAATGAGAACTCCAGGGAACGTCCGAACGCAGCCCAAAACGAAGCGCTCTGCAACACTTTCAGATAGTTCGCCAAACCGACAAAGGAACGATCCATCATCCTCGAAGCGGCGTTCCTGTTCCAAAAGCTCACCAAGAAACCATAGAGGATGGGATAGAGTTTGAAGATGGCGAACATGACGAGGAACGGCGTGATGAACAACCACGCCGTCCGTTCCTCGCCTTTGCAACGACGATCCATCGCCCCTTACCGAGCGCTCTTGATGGCGTCGTTCACTCTGGAAACGATGTGAGCAATCGTGTCTTCCAGAGACTGCAGATCCATGCAGAAGGAAGAGACCTCCTCCTTCACGATATTGTTGTATTCAGTTGCCGGCAGTTCCGACGATATCGAATCAACGACTCCCCATGCCGTTGTCAAGCATGGCGTCATACAGGTTTGAAACCGTCACCTGTCCGTCAGAGGCAGACGCAACAGCAGAGAACGCGGCGTTCTGCTGCTCCGGCGTAAGCGTCGCGAGCGCGGGGATTCCGCCCTCATACCGCCATTGGTTCTGCGCGACCCACAGCATATAGGTCAACGCCTCCTGGGGATGGGCCGCATTCTTGTTGATGGAAACATATGCTTGGGACACCAGATTGTTGTTGCCATCCGCACCGGTACTTGGCAACTGCGTGACGCCATACTTCCAGGAACGGGGATAATCCTTCTGGCTGTTCAGCAACCGGACGAACCAGTTTCCCTGGGGGAACATCGCCAGATGATCGCCAGCCAACGCGTAATAGTTCCAGCTGGCGCCTTCTGCATTCAGATCCGAAACTGACATCTGGATTCCCTGCACCGAGGCAAGTTTCTTGTACCACGTAATCGCTTCAGCAAACGCGGGATCATCGAAATTTGAGGTTCCGTCCACTTTGTAGAACGGCACGTTTTTCTGACGGGCAGGAAGATACATGTATTGGGTATCAGCCTGCATGAAGGAACCATACACACCCTTGGTAGCATCCGTCAATTTCTTCGCCGTGGCGATGTAATCGTCCCATGTCCACGAACCAGAGGGATAGGGGACCCCGGCCGCGTCAAACAGATCCTTGTTGTAGTAGACGCACCACATTTCCTGTTTGAACGGAATCCCGTAATACTCGCCTTGTGCGTTCTTGGGAAGATTCACACCCCAGAGCGTCTCTGCATCAACACCAGATCCCGCAACCAGTTTGCTCAAAGGCATAAAAAATCCACCTTCATTCCGGATGGTGTAGTTTTTTGCTCCCAAGGATTCCACAACATCCACCGTTCCACCGGCAAGGAGATCGATGTTCACCTTTGCGTCATGATCATCATCATTTCCCGGGGTAGGCGTCACATCGACATGAATTCCCGTTTCCGCTTCAAAATCGGCATTCATTTTGGTGTACCATGCCTCATTGGCGTATGATGCGCGGCAAACAGTCGTCACCACACGCTGGGTGTTTCCCGATTCCTTCGAACCAGCGGGAAAGGCCATAGCGGTTGCGAAAAACGTCACGACAGCAATCAACAGGTTCCGTTTCATAGCAGACTCCTTACGCTTGCGTGCCGGATTTCCTGCATTCCGCAAGAATCTTCACGATCCGGTCACGATATGTCCTGTCCCTGCCTTCCCATTCCGGGGACACTTGTGAAGCCACATCATAGAAATTTTGTTCGTCCAATCCTTTCTTTTGCCCAGCCAGCGTATGCTTGTCCAGCGCATAGGGAGGAATATGAGGCCGAAGATTACCGGCATCATATTCCTTGATGATCCAATTGAGCATCTCGTCACTGGATCGGTCCTTCAGGCTTTGGCACAGGTATCGCACCGCATGAATGGCCAGAAGCCGTCTGTCACCATCATGTTTGGGAACCAGGCGCCGCATCTGATCCAGGCTGTTGATCAAAATCGGCGCGATGGGATTAGCCATCCCGACATCTTCGACGCTGATCGTCCGCAACCGATACCAGAGATATTCTTCCATATCATCGCTGGTGATCATCATTTCATACGCCAACACTGCAGCGTTCTCTGGATGATTTCTCCGGATTTCCTTTTGCAACGCGGAAATCACCTCGTCAGCGGCCAGCCCACTGATAGTCTTGCATTTCTGCCACGGGTCGTATGCGTATGCCATGGACACCTCCTACGTATCAACCATCATTGTTGTTTTGTATGGTTCCTTTTCTCGAGAAAAAGGGAAAGGGCAAAACATTTGAATTTGTCTCATTCTTTTTTCTTTTCAAGCAAGACGATGATGACATACCATGTTTGCATGAAATTCATACGGGAAATCGTGCATGAACCGAAACGATACGACAAACGGCATTTGACGTCCGCCGCCATCAACGCGCCAACCTTTGCCATGGCGCGGATCAAACAAGGGGGATATGGGATTCTTGATGAAACCTTCTGGGTGCAACGCACTCCTCAACGTGGGTTTCATGTCATCGTTCTGACACTTTCCGGAAAAGGAAGATACTATATGGAGGACGGAACCGTGTTGACATCCGCTCCAGGACAAGCCTTCATCAGCAACGCCATGGGTCAAGGACATCGGGAAGAAACCATTGGACCGGCACCTTGGGAAATGATCTGGCTGACCATTTGGAAAGAAGAAACCCCAGATTTCCTTCCTCATTGTCAGGATTATGAGATCATCCCGTTCACCAATGGTCCGTTGTTAAAGACACTGTTTCTTTCTTTGATGAAGGAGGAAGTGTATTCAGACACCCGCTCACCACAGGCGGTGGATTTGTTCGAACAATTATTCTTACTCTATTTGGAACGGGCTCTCGGCGTCACCGAAGCTCTGGATATCCGATACAACCGAAGCAGGATTCTCCCCCTTTGGGAAAGCGTGACAAGCAGGATTGGGGAGCCATGGAGCGTCCCTGACCTTTGCAAGGAAGCAGGCATCAGCAGACCGCACCTTTCCCGTCTGTGTCTCGCATTGTACCAAAAGGGACCGGGAGAAATGGTCAGAAGTTTGAAAATGGATCAAGCAAAACAGCTTTTGATCAATTCCTCCATGACCATCAAGGAAATCGCCAATCTCATCGGCTACAGTTCCGCCGCCAATTTCACCACCGCATTCACCCATGTGGTTGGTATGTCCCCCAAGACATACCGAACCCACATGACGCAAAACGGCGAAAGAATGTCAGAGGTTACATCTTCTCCAGAAACGGCACCCCGATGAGGGTGAACGCGTTCTGGAAGACCGTCACCACCATGCTGCACAGCGCCACCCGGGCGACGACCAGGTCTTTGCTCGAAGCGCGAAGCACCGGATTGTCGTGGTACCAGGAACTGAACAGCTTGGACAGGTCGTACAGGTAGGAACAGATCAACGAGGGATCGTAGGTGGCCCCTGCCTTGGCGACGATGGATGGGTACTTGGCCAGCAATCCCACCATCTCCCGTTCCTGCGCCTGGGAAAGCAGTCTTCCATCAAACGGAACATCCGTATATGCATCCTTCGTTTCGTCGAACTTACGCAGGATGGAGGAGATACGGGCTCCCATGTACTGCAGGTATGGACCGGTGTTTCCGCTGAAACTGATGCTCTCCTTGGGATTGAACACCATATCCCGTTCCGGAGAGACCTGCAGCAGGTAGTAGTTCAACGCCCCCAACGCGATGGCGGCGCTGGTTCCCTTCACGTCCCCCACTTCCTCTTCACGGCCTTTCTCCGCGATCTCCTCGCCCGCCAACGTGGAAAGCTGCTCCACCAGATCATCGGCATCGACCACGGTGCCTTCCCTGCTCTTCATCTTCCCCTCGGGCAGGTTGACCATACCATAGGAGAGATGATGCAGTTCCTTTGCCCATGGATAGCCAAGCTTACCCAGCACATAGAACAGCACCTTGAAATGGTACTGCTGCTCGCTGGCCACCACGTAGATCAGGCTGTCAAACGGCCAATCCTTGTGCCGGGTGATGGCGGTTCCGATGTCCTGGGTCATGTACAATGAGGTGCCGTCTTTGCGAAGCAACACTTTCTTGTCCAGTCCGATCGGAGCAAGGTCCACCCAGACCGAACCATCCTGCTCCCGGTAGAACACCCCCTGCTCCAGCCCTTTGAGCACTTCCGCCTTGCCCAGTTTGTAGGTGTCCGATTCATAATAATACTTGTCGAAGCTGATGCCCATCGTCCGGTAGCTTTCCTCAAGCCCCTGCAGCGTCCAGCCATTCATCAGGTTCCACAACCGGAGGACCTCAGGATCCCCTTTCTCCCACTTTTCCAGCATCGCCTGCGCCTGGGCGTCCGGGGAATCCGGCGTTGCCTTCCAGGCGTCCTCATCCAGCGGACCGCCGGCGGCCTGGTAAGCGGCGAACGCCTCTTTCTCCCAGGTGGCGAACCGGACATAGTACTTGCCGACAAAGTGGTCGCCTTTCATATGAGTGGACTGAGGCGTCTCCCCACCACCAAACTTCTGGTAGGCGAGCATCGACTTGCAGATGTGCACCCCTCGGTTGTTGATCAAATTGACTTTCTTCACTTGGGCGCCGTTGGCTTTCAGGATGGCGCTGACCGCGCTGCCGATGGAATCGTTGCGCATATGTCCCAGATGAAGCGGCTTGTTGGTGTTGGGGCAGCTGAACTCCACCATGATGCGTTTGCCTTCCAACGAGTCATTATTCCCGTACGTGCCGCCCAGTTGGGTGATGGCGGTGTACAGGTTGTCCGCCATATTGGCCATGTCCAGCCGGATGTTCAGATAAGGACCGGCGACCAGCATCTCCCCGTCAGGCCGGCCTTCCTGCTGTTCGATCCGTTCCTTCAGCTTTCCCGCAAGGATGGGAGGCGCCATGTGAAACACTTTGGCGAATGCGAACAGCGGGAACGCGATGTCCCCCATTTCCGGTTTTGGAGGAGTCTGCACCACCAAGGAAGGCATCTGAACGTCCCCCACGGTCTCCTTGGCCATTTTCCCCAGTTCCGTCTCCAGCAAGGATTTCCATTCCTGTCTCACATCGTCAAGCATTCGTTTCTCCTCCGTGCTGATGATACTGATTCATCGGGCTCTGGGCAAGACGGATGGAAATCTCACCGGTGCCCAACACGAGGGAAGAACCATCGCCACGCCGCAAAACCAAGTGGGCGTTCTCGTCCACCCCGGTGGCAGTCCCTTGGTCGGTCAGCATCCCACCTTGGAATACGGACACGTCCTTTCCGATGACGATACACCGCTTCCGGTATTCCTCCAGGAACGCCCGGCCGGACAAGTGGTGGGAAGAGGCCAGAAGCCGGCTTGCCAAAGAAGCGACCAGCCGGTTTTGATCGACCCCATCCGGCACCTGGGACGGACCGGCATACAGGGATCCGGCGATGGACCGGAACTCAGGAGGAAAATCCTGCTGCTGGGTACAGAAGTTGATGCCGATCCCCACCACCACGGCGGAAAGTCTCCCGTTCTCCATGTCCATCACTCCTTCGGTGAGGATCCCCACCACCTTTTTGTTCTGGTAGTACAGGTCATTGACCCATTTGATGCCACAGGAAAGGCCGGTCTCCTCCTGGATGGCCTGTGCCGTGGCGACCGCCGCCGCGCTGGTGACAAGGAGCGCGTCCGCCATCTCCCACCGGGGACGCAGCACAAGGGAAAGATAGATGCCGCCATGGGGACTGGAGAACGGACGCCCCAGACGGCCCCGCCCCCCGGTCTGCCTTCGGGCGACGATCAGCGTGCCGTCAGGACAACCGGAGGCCGCCTTTTCCTTTGCCAGACGATTGGTGCTGTCCACCTCTTCCAACACCGTTACGGAAAGGTTGGGAAGCAGTCCTGACAGTTTGGTTCCCGAGAGTCTTCCATCTCGGTCATCAAACCGATATCCGTTGTGGGTTTTTGCCTGGATGACATACCCGTCATCCCTCAGTTTCTCCACCGCTTTCCAGATGGCTGACCGGCTCACGCCAAGGTTCCGGGACAACTGTTCGCCGGAGACGAACTGTCCTTCCTTCTTCCGTAAATATTCCACGACCCGTTCCTGTGTACGCATAGCCGCATCATACCGCAAATTGTCAACCTCTACAATGTTTACATTTGAGAAGAAAATCTGGTAGCCTCTGGGCATGCAGACGAAAAAGATCCTTGTGGTGGCGCTGTACTGCGCCTTGATGACGGTAGGCGCCTATATCCGTTTTCCCCTTCCTCCGGTCCCCATCACGCTTCAGACGATGTTCGTCCTGATGCTTGGGTTGACCACCAGCTGGAGCGTCTCCCTGGAGACGATGGTGTTGTATCTGTTCCTGGGAGCCATCGGGTTGCCGGTATTCACCGGCGGCGGAGGCCTGGGAGCGTTGCTCGGTCCGACCGGGGGGTTCCTGTTCGGCATGGCCGTCGCCGCTCCGATCATCTCCCTGATCGCCATGAGGCCGAACCGCAGGGGCTTGGGATGGGATATTCTGGCCGTCGTCGTCGGAGAAATGGTCATTTATGCCATCGGCATCAGCTACCTGAAGTACCAGCGGAGCATGGAATGGGGGACGGCGTTCAAAGCCGGCATGCTTCCCTTCCTGCCGGGAGACGCGTTAAAAGCGACCGTCGCTATTCTCCTGGCCAAGGCGTTCCGGGGACGGATCGAGGAATTCTCCTCGACCAGATGACAGAGTTGTACCACTGTGGATATACTCGAGGCATGAGTGACTTTGACAGCACGTCCTACGCCGACAACCTGCTTTCCACGTACAACCGCGCGAAAGGACAGGCCCAGTACTATCTCCTGAAGCGCATCCCGGAAATGAAGCTGATGCGCTTGCTCTCCAAGGACATCATGGAACTGATGTTCCCCGGCAGAAGTGGAGATTGTCCGGAGGATTGTACGTTGGATTCCGTCGTCCGGAGGGAACTTGCCGAAGTCTGTGACATCCTGCTGGAACAGATTGCCATCGCGTACACCTACGACAAGCCGGAAGAAGATGAAGCCAGCCACCGGGCAAAAGCGAAAGAAGATGTCATCGCGCTGTGCGAAGCGTTGCCGTCCATCCGCAGGATGCTCAAGCTGGACGCCGTCGCAGGGTATGAAGGGGATCCCGCAGCCGGATCGGTGCGGGAGGTGATCCTCAGCTATCCATGCATGAAAGCGCTGACCATCTACCGGGTGGCACACGTCCTGTATATCCGGAAAGTCCCGTTGATCCCCCGCATGCTGACCGAACTTGCCCATGCCGAGACCGGCATCGACATCAACCCCGGCGCGCAGATCGGAGAATCATTCTTCATCGATCATGGCACCGGCGTGGTCATCGGGGAAACGACGATCATCGGCAACCATGTGAAGATGTACCAAGGCGTCACGCTGGGAGCGTTGAGCTTCCCCCGGGATGCCTGCGGACTGTTGATCCGGGGAACCAAACGGCATCCCACCATCCAGGACAACGTGACGATTTACTCCCACGCGACGATTCTGGGGGACATCACCATCGGGAAGAACGCCGTCATCGGCGCCGGGGTATGGATCAAGAATGACGTACCGCCGGACACCATGGCGATGCTCGATCCCCCGAAGATCACCTATCGGGATCTTTCCAAACGGAAAACGGGCCAGCCGGACATCAGCTGAGGGGAACGGAAGGGATCCAGCCGGACTGTCGTGCCGCCTTCCTGGAAGATGATGGGAAGAAGATCTCCTTTTCGTGAGAACGATGGTGCGTCGAGGACTTTTACCTCCAAGTAATTACCCGTCGTTCCGTACCAATACCCACCTTTGCGCTGTTCCAGAATCACTTCCCCATGGCGGCCGGCCTGCCGAAGCAGATAGGCGGCATGGTGCCGCTCTGCCAGTTCCCTGAGGATTTTCGCCCGTTCGTCCCGCACCGATTCGGGAACCCGGTCCTTGGCCGTGAACAATGGGGTGTCCGGACGGGGAGAGAACGGGAAGACGTGCAGCATGGAGAAATCGTAGTTCTGGAAGAAATCGTACGTTTCCTGGAATTCCTTCTCCCCTTCGGCGGGAAGTCCGGTGATCACATCGGCGGCGATGAACGGATCATCCTTCATCTTTCGAAGGGTGGCGATGATCGTGCCGATCCGATCCATGTCGTTGTACCGGTTGACCCGGCGGAGCACCGTCCGGCTGGCAGACTGGATCGGAAGGTGAAAATGCGGTTGCATCCGGTAGTCGGCGAACGTATCCAACAGGCGGTCGTCCACATGGTCCGGTTCCATTGAGCTGAGACGCAGGCGGATGTCCGGTCCCAGGCGGGAGAGCAGTTTTTCCACCAACGCGCCCAAGCCTTCGCCCCGATGATCGTACATCGTCAGGTTCACCCCGGTCAGCATGATCTCATGGAACCCTTCCTCCTCCAATTGCAACGCCCGCTTCACCACCGTATCGGCATCCAGATCCATCGCCCTGCCCCGGGCGACATGCACCCTGCAGTAGGCACAGGCATTGTCGCACCCATCCTGGATCTTCAGGTAGGCCCTGCTGTGATAGGAAAATGAGTTGGCATCGAACGCGAAGCGGTCCGTCTCTCCTCCATGATAGGAACGTAAGGGCGGCAAGCAGGTCCGTTCCTTCGTCCATCGCGTTTTCCACGTAGGAAGGAAGCTCAAGCAGACTTGCCTTGCGGTCCAACGAGTAGACGACGACATTGGGGGACAATGAGGAGAGTTCATCAGCGTTCAGCTGGGCGTAACAGCCGGTGGCTACCACCGGAGCCGTCTGGGCGAACTTCCGGATCATCCGCCGGCACTTCTGCTCTGCCTTGCTGGTCACCGTACAGGTGTTGACGATGTACAGGTCAGCATCCTCACCTTCCGGAACGATGGAGAATCCCGCCTTGCCGAACGCGTCGGCCACCGCCTCGCTTTCCGCCTGGTTCAGACGGCATCCCAGCGTGTATACCAACAGTCTCATGTTTCCTGTTCTTTCAGTTCCTGCATGACGACATCCAGGGCGCTCTTCAGGCTCATCCGCATCTCTTTGGCGTACGGGTTGTACCGTTGCAGATCATAGAACAACTGGATGGGGTCATTGCAGGTCTGTTCGACGATGGACATCAGCAGTTTGTATCCGGTGGTAGCCAACCGGGTGTCCTTCAGGTGCAATTGATCCAACGTCCGGCCGACAAAGTGGGTGACTCCTTGGCTCCAGGCCGCTTCCTTGTCATGTTCGTCACAGGTCATGCGGATGACATCCAACCCCCATTTCTTGAACAAGGCAAGCCATTTGTTGACGATGACCACCGGGCAGGAGAGCGGGCAGACCACCATGGGAAGCCCCTTGATGCCGTGCTTGCCGGAGTCCGGGCCGAACATCGGATGGGTGGCGATGGTATAGACCGCCTTGCTGAGCTTCTTGTCCATCACATCGGCGGGGTACAGTTTCACCGAGCAGGTATCCATTACCAACGTTCCCGGCTTGATCCGGTCCTTGACCCGTTCGATCACCTCGGAAAAACTGGAAATGGCGACGCAGAAGAAAATCGTCTCACAGGAGAGCACGGTATCCTCGTCCACCATCTCCACTCCCTCGATGGGAGGTTTCTGATGGAGGCTGTACCCACAGACATCCAGGTTCTGCATGGCCAGTTGCCGTGCCCAGAAGGCGCCGAAGCGCCCCAATCCATATACCCCTACGCGCATGGGCACATTCTACACGATAACGCGACTATTTATCAACGAACAGAATCGTGCTACACTTTTGGGGAAACGTGAGTGCTATACCCTGCAAAGGGTTGCCCATATTTTGTGAGGAGAAAAACATGACTTTTGCGGAAAAAATGATCAAGAAAGCCGTCGCCGCCCAGAAACGGTTGGTGTTGGCCGAAGGGACCGAGCCGAGGACCTTGCAGGCCGCCCGGAAAATCAAGGACCAGAAGATCGCCAAGAGCGTGATTCTGGTAGGCAACGTGGAAGCGGTGAAAGAAGCCGCCAAGAAGGTCAACGTGTCGGTTGATGACATGGAGATCGTTGATCCGGCGACCAGCCCCAAACTGGACGCCTACGCAAACGAGTACTACGAACTGCGCAAAGCCAAGGGGATGACTCCGGAGCAGGCGCATACCGACATCCAGGACATCCTTCGCTGGGGTGCCATGATGGTTCGCCTGGGAGACGGGGACGCGCTGGTAAGCGGCGCTGAATCCACCACGGCCGACCTGCTTCGCGCCGCATTCACCATCATCAAATGCAAACCGGGCGTCAAGTATGCCTCTTCCTGCTTCGTCATGGTGACGGACAAGAAGGAGTATGGAGCCAACGGTTCCTTCATCTTTGGTGACTGCGCCACCATCCCCAACCCGACCAGTGAACAGCTGGCGGACATTGCCGAGGAATCAGCCGTATCCTGCCGCACCTTCCTGGAAGTGGAGCCGTGCATCGCGCTGCTTTCCTATTCCACCAAAGGCTCCGCCAAAGGAGAGTTGATCGACAAGGTCACCGGCGCTCTGGCCATGCTGAAGGAGAAGGACCCCGATCTGAACGTCGACGGAGAACTGCAGCTTGACGCCTCCATCGTGCCGACGGTCGCAGCCAAGAAGGCTCCGGGCAGTAAGGTTGCCGGACACGCCAACACGTTGATCTTCCCCGACCTGCAGGCGGGAAACATCGGTTACAAACTGGTGCAGCGCCTTGCCGGTGCGGAAGCCTATGGTCCCGTGCTCCAGGGCTTCGCCAAACCGTGCTCCGACCTGTCCCGTGGATGCTCTGTGGACGACATCGTCGTCACCAGCGCCATCACGCTCAGCCAAGCCGCGGCGAAATAACCACATACCAAACCCATCGGGCCGTACCCTCTCGGTACGGCCTTTTTTGTCCTAGCCACGAACATGCTTTTTCGCTAGGATGGTCACCATGAAGGTACATGAAGTCAACGTGCTGGATACGACCAAGCCGATCGGGAGCATCATCTGGTCGTTGGCCTGGCCTGCCATTTTGGAGCAAGTGCTCCAAGTGATGGTCAATTACGTTGACTCGGCGATGGTCGGCTCCCTGGGGGCGGCGGAGACCGCCGCCATCTCGGTCAATTCCTCCACCATTTGGTTGATCAACGGCCTGATGAACGCCCTCGCCATCGGCTTCGCCGTCCTGATGGCACGCCATCTGGGAGCGGGAAACCGGGGGATCGCCAAGAGCGTGGTGCGCCAGGCCTTGGCCTGCCAGAGCCTGTTCGGTCTGGGTATCTCACTGATCATGCTGGTCATCGCCCGGTACCTTCCTTCCTGGCTGCATGCCGATCCGGCCATCCAGGCCGAGGCGACCGGATACATGCGGTGGATCGCCGCGGGGTACCTCCCCACCATGCTGATGATCGGTCTGAGCGCCATGCTGCGCCTCTCCGGGGATACCAGGACACCGCTGTACCTCAACGCGTTGAACAACCTGTGCAACATCATCCTGAACCTGTTCTTCATCTTCCCTGGCTTCCATCTGTTCGGATTCTTCGTCCCCGGTCTGGGCAAAGGCGTCGCCGGCGCGGCGATGGCCACCTCCATCGCGGCGACCATCACGGCGATCTTGCTGTTCGCCTCGCTGAAACAGCCCCAGCGGAACATCCATCTGGAAAAAGGAAGCTGGAGATTCGACCCGGTGGTGCAGAAAACCGCCATCATCCTCTCGTTGCCCATCGCGCTGGAGCGGTCAACGTTGAGTCTGGGACAGATCGCCTTGACGGCGATGATCACACGGCTTGGCATCACGGCGCTCGCCGCCCACTACCTGGCCAACACCGCCGAGCAGATCACGTTCCTGCCACCCTCCGGCTTCGCCACGGCGGCCACCACGTTGGTGGCCCAGGCCCTTGGAGCGAACAACGAATCCCTTGCCAAACGCTATGCTGACACCTGTGTGCGGTGGGGTTTCATTCTGATGACCACCATGGGCGCGTTGATGTTTGTCTTCGCCCCGCAATTGATCGGTATTTTCACCACCGATGCCGCGGTGATCCTCCTGGGAGCCACCGTGCTGCGCATCGAAGCGTTCGGAGAGCCGGGATTCGGCCTCTCACAGTTGATCTTCGGCGTCCTCCGTGGCGCCGGGGATACCAGAATCCCCTTTTTGATCTCCCTGCTTGGCATGTGGGTGGTGCGTATCCCCTTCGCGGCGATTCTGTTGAAAACCACAGGGTTGGGACTGAAAGCGATCTGGATCGCCATGATGACCGACATGACGGTCCGTGGGATCGTCAGCTGGGTGTACTATCGGAAGGGGAGCTGGAAACGTAGGTGGAAAACGTCCGGGTAAGGGAGAGCAACTCGTCCCATCCCAGCTCTTCGGCGCGACGGGACGGGGCGATGCTGCTTCTCTCCAACACGGCGGATACGCCACCGGAGAGGATCATCCCACCACATTTTCCCTGAAGCAGATTGTTCCGGACCGTCTTCCTCCGTTGGGCAAACAAGTCCCGGACCAGCATCAGGAACGTCGCTTTCAATTCGGCGGGAATGCGTCCTTCCGGTCTGCGCCGGAACGAAAGCACGCTGCTCTGCACGTTGGGTTCGGGATAAAAACTCCCCGGTTTGATGGCAAACAGCACCGATGGCTGATAGTCCATCTGACAGAGCAACGAAAGGGATGACCATTCTTTTGAACCGGGGGCGGCACAGATCCGCTCCGCCACTTCCTTCTGCAACGTGAAGACCATCAGATCAGGACGCAGCGGACTTTCCATCACCTGGGCAAGCAGCACCGACCCGATGTTGTACGGCAGGTTTCCGCAGATCCGCTGGGGGACATCCGTCCGCTCCCCCATTGTCTTCAGGACATCCCCTTCCACCAGTTCGAACCGATCCTCTCCGGGAAACGCGAATTCCCGAAGCACCCGGCAGAACCCATGGTCGATCTCAAAGGCCGTCACCGACGCCCCACGGTCAAGCAGTTCCTTGGTCAGCGACCCGATGCCCGGGCCGACTTCCCACACCTTCATTCCTTCCCCAATGACGAGCGCGTCGGCGATTTTTCTTCGAATGGACGCCGAAGTGAGGAAATTCTGCCCGAACTTCTTGCACATCGCCAGATCCTGGGCTTCCAAGAGCAGCTTGATCGCCCCAGGGGAATCGTAATTGAAGTTCCAGATCATACCGTTGTTTCCTCACCTTCTCTACAATCAGCTTAGCATAGCCGAGGAGCGGAAAACAGGTCAACAGAACCCCGAGGAACACTCCGTACCCGTTCCAATCGATGGCCCCGCCCACCACTACTCCCCAGGAGAGCATCCGCACCAGGAGGTTGGTGGCCTGTTGCAACACCCACGGAACTCCAGGAAGCGGAGTCAAGGAGAACAGGGACAAATACAGGATCAGTTTGATCAACAACGACGTGGGATCGGTCAGCACGACGGAAAGAAGATTGGCGTTCCCCATGACAACCAGCGTGACAGGAGCGGTGAACGCCACCGCCATCATCCCCCTGAAAATCGGAGCGAGGAATGGATGGAACAACGGGGCAAGGAAGCGGGCGGCGACCAACGCTCCGAATGCCTGATGACTCAGCACGAACCCCAGCGTCTTGACGGAACACGGAAACAACCAAGCCTGCAAGACCAAGGAAGCCCACCAACCGTATACCACGGCAAACTTCCGTTTCCCGATGACGGCAAGCGATCCCGAGAGGAGCGCGGCCCGCATCAACGAGGGTTTCGGCCCAACCACCACCAAAAACCCCGCCGCCAACGCCAAGCCCGCGATCCTCCCGATCCGATACCCGAAGATCCTTCCCAACAGCGCGCTTCCCAAGGCGATGACGAAGCCCAGATGCATGCCGGAGAGAGCCAGGATATGGCTGCATCCGCTCTTCAGGGCAAGGTCTTTCAACGGAAACGAAGCGCTGTCGCTCTGTCCGAGGAGCAGCATCCCGGCCAGCGATCGGGAGCGAGGGTCCGGCACCCGACGAGAAAGCGCCAAACCGACACGTCGCATCAGGGTATGACGCTTTTCCCCAAAGCGGGGAATGCGAAGCACCTGGGTTTGCTTCGCCACAAAGAAGGCGGGATCCTTGAAGCTTCCCCTGACATTCAGCGTCGTCCCATAGGGAAGCGTGGTATCCTGGGGGATCATCACCGAAACCAACCCTTTGGCGGATGCCGTCTGGCCCCATCTGCCGGAACAATCAACCAGGCGAACCCGAAGCACCTGGCCTCCAGAACGGGTAAGACTGCTGTCATCCTCAAGAATCCCGGTGAGGGCAACCACCTCCACCTGCGGCAAGCCTAGGGAAAGCTGTCCCTGGGCGTCCGCCCAGGAGAGCGTCACATACAGGCTGTAGCAGAGAAACGCGCCGACCGTCATCGTTCGACGAAGACGCGGTGCAAGAAGAAATCCCAACGAAAGGAGCGCCAGAAATCCACAGCACAGGACGAACGGATGTCCCAGGAGCGGACTGGCTACGAAAGCGAGAAAGACACCCAACGCAATGACGACAGGCGTGGCGACCCCAAGGACCCAACAGCTCATAACGAGCATACCAGGAAATCCTCATCATTGTATCAACAACGGTAACATTTTTCCGGTTTGATGTTCTATTTGGAAATATATCGTTTGGATAAGTCATGTGATGTATAGAATGAGGACATCGTCCCGATCTCTGGTGATCGTGATCAAAGAGTGTATGCCGTACGGATTTTCTAGGAAGGGATCCTTCCCAACTTGGTTTCTGTGGCAGGGATGGCTACCAAAAGACCCAAGAGCGGGCCATCGACCTTCTTTCCCAGAATGGCATCGGAAAGGCGGATCGCCTGCAGTTCCGGCTTACGAAGTTTTCCGCCCAACCGCTCAAGCCAATCATACGTTTCTTTTTGATGGACGGAAGCGTAGGCGATCATCAGGGGTTTCAGCTCCGGTTCCGGCCAGGAAAACCGAAGTTTTCCCTGGATGATGGCATCGGCCAGATCATCATGATCCATCCCGCCCAGCGTGGTGAGGAAGTTCTCCACGACGATCAACGTGGAGTCGATGACCACCGTCGCCGAAGATGCTTTCTCCTTCAGTTCGTTCTTTTCCTTGCGTGCCAATGCGGAGGCCACGTCCCTGCGGGAGAGGAACCTCCAGAACAGAATGGAGATGACCAGGCTGACCACCAGCTCATCCACCATCGGAATGGGGTCCCGGACGGCGAGCGCACCGATGAAGTAGACGATGAGGAACACCCCGGCGGTCAAGAGGAGACGAGGCACGTATCGCTTCTCCATGATCCACGTCTCCACCGACCAGTCAATGTCGGCGAACAGGGCGATGCTCGCCTTATCCTTCTCCATAGGAGAAAGCGGCGCGTCGCTCTGGATGGTCACCGCCTCGGTGGCGTCCACCTTGCCTTCCCCCAGATACGGGGTGACGTACATCGCCTCTCCATTGTCGCGAAGGATACGGTAGGCACGCATCAGAGCGCCCTCTCAAATTCCGCCTTGATCACTTCGACGTTTGGCTCCAGCTCTTCCCGCTTGCCGGAGAGGAACAGGTAGTATTTGATCTTCGGTTCGGTTCCCGACGGACGCACCACCAGTTTCTCCCCGCTCTTGAAGTGGATGATCACCACATCACTCTTGGGAAGCCCGGTGCCGTCGGCAAGCAGATCGGTCATCCGCAAGATATTCCGGCCGGCGATCTGGTCGCCGTCCTTCAGCGCCCGCATCCCCGCCATGATTCCCTTCATCGTTTCCTTTCCTTCCTGTCCCGGATAGTCCCGATTGAACACCGCTTCGGCGCTGTACCCGTATTCCTGGTAGATCTCGTTCAGGCGATCCTGCAACGTCATTCCTTTGCGGGCGTAATAACACATCATCTCCACCGCGGCCAACGAACTGGAGACAGCGTCCTTGTCCCGGACGGACGGAACGGTGAGGAAGCCATAGCTCTCCTCACATCCGAACAGGAAATAGCGATCCTTGCTCCGGGGATTCTCCAGATGGTCGATCTGCTCGGCAATGTACTTGAATCCGGTCAGCACATCCTTCTCCACGCCACCATTCGCCTCAGTGATGCGTTTGATCAGATCGGTCGTCACGATGCTCTTGACCACCATCGGGGTACGGCTATCCTTGTGGAGTTCCTTGGCGGTATGGATCAGATAGTCGCAGAGCAACACACCGATCTGGTTTCCGGTAAGCAGCTGGTACTCCGTCTTTTCCTTGTTCTTTGGGATTGCCAACCCCATCCGGTCAGCGTCCGGATCGGTGCCGATGACAATATCCGCCTTTTCCTTTTTGGCCAGCTGGATGACACGGCTCATCGCTTCGGCGCTCTCCGGATTGGGAAGCTTCACCGTAGGAAACGCGCCATCGGGGAGCTGCTGTTCCTTGACCACCACCGTCCGGATCCCCAACAGGGAAAGCAAGTGGGTGACCGGAACATTGCCGGTGCCATGCAACGGGGTATACGCCACGGTAATGGGGCTCCCCTGAACCAAGGCGGGCCTACGGAGGCTGGCAAGCGCCATGTGGTAGTATGCCTGATCAACCTTGGGGGAGACGCTTTTCAACATCTTGGTGCTTCGCGCTTCCGCTTCACTGATCCGCTTGATCTGATCAGCCGTCACGGCATTGGCACGTGTGGCGATGCCGGTGTCATGGGGCGGCGTCACCTGTCCCCCGTCGCTGTAGTACACCTTGTATCCGTTGTAGATGGCGGGATTATGGCTTGCCGTGATGACGATGCCCGCCGTGGCACGGAGGTACCGGACGGAAAAACTCAACATGGGAACGGGATGCAGGGTATCGAACAGTTGCACCTGCACGTGGTTTGCGGCAAGCACCAACGCCGCCGCGAGAGCGAATTCTTTGCTGAAATGCCGGCTGTCATAGGCGATGACTACGGAAGGATCTTCCGCCTGGGACACCAGGTATTCCGCCAAGCCCTGGGAGACTTTCTCCACCATGAACGTGTTGATGCGGTTGGTTCCCCCGCCGATGACGCCCCGCATTCCCGCCGTTCCGAAACTCAAACTGGTGTAGAAGCGGTCGTTCAGGTCCGCCCAATCCTTTTTCTCCAGGCTCTGCCGCACCTCATCACGAAACCTGGGTGTCTGTTCCGCCGCCATGTACGCTTGTGCTTTCTGCCACAAGGATTGCTCATCATATTGCATCGATCCGTTCCTCCAGTTCTGCTATTGTATCACAGATGACGGTGCTGTCCAATTTTCCCAGCGCGTCCCGTCCCCGGAATCCCCAGGAGACCAACGCGACCCGACAGCCAGAGGCCTTGGCGAACTGCCAGTCCACTTCGCTGTCACCCACATACAGCATCTCGTCCCGGCCCAACCCTGTGGCGTTCAGAAACAGGGAAAGCGCCTTGGGGTCGGGCTTGTGGGGCAGACTGGCTTCCATCCCCTGGATCAACGCGAACGGCAAGGAAGGAAACAGACGGCGGATGATCATACGCACCAGCACGTCCGCCTTGTTGGATAATACGCCGACCTGCACCCCTCGGGCGACAAGATTGCGCAACAACGACGAGACCCCAGGATACGGCTTGCTGTGCTCACAGGGATGGGCTTCGTAAAAGGAGATCAAAATCCGGTAGAGCTCATCGAACCGTGCGGTATCCATCGTATCCAGGGCAGGCCCCAACGCGCCGCGGAGCGCGTTGGCCAGGCCTCGCCCCACCACCGTTTTGGTCGTCGCTTCGTCAATCGGAGCCACACCGGAAGCGGCAAGCGCCGCGTTGATGGCCGCTTGGATGTCAGAAATGGTATTCACCAAGGTGCCGTCAAGATCGAACAGCACCCCTTTTCCACTGCTTTGCATGCAGCAAGTATGGCAGATGCAGTTCTCTTGCTCAAGGGATTCTGGTATGATGTGCTCATGCAGACCATCACGATACAAGGCGGGAAGGAGAAGCAACTGCTCCGCCATCACCCATGGGTGTTCTCCAAAGCGATCACGCCGGGACAGAGCCCGGAAGAAGGCCCGTGCAGGGTGGAAACCAGCGAAGGCCGGTTCATCGCATGGGGCTGGTACGACGAGAAAAGCCATATTCCGCTCCATTTGCTCTCCTGGGACGAAGCGGATGTGATCGACGAGCTGTGGTGGGAAGCCAGAATCAAGGATGCCGTGCAACGAAGAGCCCGGTTTTTCCGTGACAAACGTACGACAACCACCACGTTCCGGATCATCTTTTCCGAAGCGGACATGTTGCCCGGACTGGTGGCCGATGTGTATGGCACGATGATCCGGATCATCATCTCCAGCCACATCGCCTGGGGAAAGAAGGATCTGATCGTCCGCACGCTGGATGGGTTGCTCAAACCGTCCCTCCAGGTGATCACCACGGACAGCGCCTACACCGGGGTGGAATCACTTCCCGGTGGCGCGCTGTTCTGGAAAGACGGAGCGTACTTCACGCCGGATGGCAAGCTTCCCGCCGTGCGGTTCCGTGAAGACGGGTTGTGGTACGAAGTCGTTCCCGGCATGGGGCAGAAAAGCGGTTTCTACTGCGACCAGCGGGACAACCGTAGAGCCATCGAGACGTACTGCGCCGACGCCGTGGTGCTGGACGCCTTCTGCTATACCGGCGCGTTCACCCTTCACGCGCTTCGCGCAGGAGCCCGCAGGGTGGATTGTCTTGACTCAAGCGAAGACGCGCTCCGTCAACTGCTCTACCACATTCACCTGAACCAGAATGAAGGAACCATCCCTCAGGACGGCAGGGACAAAGTCACCACGACGACCTGCAACGTGTTCGAACAGATGCGTTCCATCCCGCACAACACCTACGACGTGATGATCCTGGATCCCCCGAAGCTCGCCCAGACGAAGAGCCAGGCGGAAGCTGCGTCCAAAGCGTACAAGGATCTCAACCGGCTTGCCATGGAGCGGATCAAACGGGGTGGCATTCTGGTGACGTTCAGTTGCAGCGGAGCCATCACCAGCGAACTGTTCCGCACCATCCTCGCCTGGAGCGCCCAGGACGCCCATCGGGAAGCGCAGGTACTGCGGATTCTTGGGGCGGGAGAGGATCATCCGATCCGTCTCTCGTTCCCCGAATCAGAGTACCTGAAAGGATGCGTCGTCCGGGTGCTGTGAATCACGAAGCCATCGGAGAGGGCGTTGAATCATCATCATCGTCGTCAAGACGGATGCCGGCCAGGCTCCACAGGAGCCGGACGATGGAAAGCGCCTCGGTGACGGCGACGGAAAGATCCTCCACCTCCCCATCCCCGCCATCCAGCGCGCGCAGTTGCACGCCGTACTCACCCATCACCGGAACCGGTTGGGAAAAGACCAGATGTTCCGGCATCGTCTTCACATCGTTGTACTTGCAATGCCGGAACTCAGCCACTCCGTCTTTGTTCAGGGACGCAGAGGCACCGAACAGCCGGCAGACCAGCGGGCGTGCCGGATAGACGGTGCAGTGATGGGGGTTCTGGGGATTGAACAACGGGCAATGGTCGCTGCCAATGCCATTCTCCAGCCGGTCGATCAACGAGAGGTCCCGCCGCACCAACAGCAGATAGGCTGCGACCATCCTGGCTTCCAGACTGGTGATGTCCGGCATGAAATGCTCACAGCAGGTGCCGCATCCCTGTCCGCAATGGATCGCGTAGGCGTCACAGAACGCCAACGTCTCGTCCTCCACCCTGTCGTACAGATCCGACAGATGGGCGAGGCTTTCTCCAAGAAACGTCCCACCCAACAGCCGGACGATCTTGTCCCGTTCGTAGTTCATAGGGATTTGTTCCTTTCCTTCTTTTTCTCTTCCGTTTTCAACATCCGCATGCTTCTCCGGTCACTGAAGATGTACAGCGCGACGACGACGGAGATGCCACAGGCGACCAACATGAACAGCCACGCCAACGGATAGCCGGTAAACGGCAACTTGACGTTCATGCCGAAGAAGCTGGTGATGAACGTAGGCAGCATGAAGCTGATCGACACGATGGTCAACCGCTTCATGATGATGTTCATGTTGTTGCTGATGACGCTGGCGAAACAATCCATCGTCCCGGTGAGGATGTCGGTGTAGATGTTGGCCATCTGGATGGCCTGCTTGTTGTCCGTGATGGTGTCTTCCAGAAAATCCTGCTCAGTCCGGGCCGTCCAGATGGAAGAACGTCCCTTTGTTGTTCAGCCGCTCCAGAAGCGCCTCGTTGGTCGTCAGGCTGGTGGTAAGGTACACCAGGGACTTCTGGATCTGCAAAAGCTGGAGAAGTTCGTAGTTCATGATGGATTTATGCAGCTGGCCTTCCACCTGGTCCTTGCGGCGGTTCAGGTATTTCAGCACCCTGATGTACACCATGGTGGCACGTCCCATCAGGGAGATGACGAATCCTTCCATGGTGGATACGGGATAATGGCGGTACCGCTTCTTGGCGAAATCATCCAGCACCACGCTGTCCCCCTGGCAGATGGTGATGATCATCTCAGGGAACATCACGATGCCCAGCGGGAGGGCCTGCTGGTCCAGCGTATCCTCACTTTCCGACAAGGCGGGAAGCCGGAGGATCAGATCAACATACGTGTCTTCCTTCTCAATGCGGCTTTGCTCGTCCTGGTCCATGATGTCCGCAAGGAGATCGCTGTCGATGTTGTATTTCTCTTGGAGCAACGTGATGTCGTCCCGGTTGACGTCACGGGCGTCAACCCAGGTATACCCTCCCGTTTCTCCGGGACCTTTGGAATAACTTTCATGTATGGTGATCATAGGCGCCTCTTGTCAATAAAAAATCAGGCGCGCTCAACTCGGAGAGCGCCGCAGGTACGTTCTGGTAATGGGACGGTGTCTTCCGTATGCATGGCCTCTCCTCCTCCGGTCGATACTATCATAGCGACGGGGGGATTGCAAAGATGGCTGGCTCGCTTTTTCCCATTGCAACTCCAAGGAAAAAAACGAACAATACGGAGGGAGGCTACGATGTTCACCAGAGACGAAGCATTGGGATTACTGAGGAAATACACCAAGAACGAGCATTTGATCTACCACGCATACTGCGTGGAGGCGGTGATGCGCCGTTTCGCCACGGAACTGGGGGAGGATCCCGAGTACTGGGGACTGGTCGGTCTGCTCCACGATGTGGACTGGGACCAATTCCCCGAGCAACACTGCCACAAAGCGCCGGAACTGCTCAGGGAGATCGGTGCGGATGATGACTTCATCCACGCGGTGTGCAGCCATGGCTGGGGAATCTGCTCCGACGTGGAGCCGACCAAACCGATGGAAAAAGGTGCTGTACACGGTGGACGAACTGTGCGGCCTGATCTACGCCACGGCATTGATGCGCCCGGAGCACATGGAGGGCATGACACCCAAGTCAGGTCAAAAAGAAATGGAACAGCAAGGGATTCGCCGCCGGCGTCAACCGCGATCTGATCGACAAAGGCATCGGAATGATCGGGATGGACAAGGACAAGGTGATCACCCTTGCCATCGAAGCGCTTACCGGAGTGGAAAAAGAAATAGGCCTTTAATATTCCGTATCAAGAACGATATTTAAGAAAACTATCATACGGATAGGCGGTTGCAACGGCATCTGAACGGTTTCGGCAATCCGAGGGAGAAACCATGGTGATGTCCATGGAAGGCAATCCGAACACTTCCCTGACCCGTTCTCCGAACAGGGAACGGATGCGGGATTCAGGAACACCTTCCCGGTACAGGCGGTCCAGCAGCAACAGGGAACCGGAGAAACCGGGAATTCCCGATGCTCCCTTCTCCTTGTCTTGGATGGTATGGGGCGCGTGGTCGCTCTCCACCCAGTCGATCCTCCCATCACAGAGTGCCTGGAACAATAAGGCCCGATGGGCTTCATCCCGAAGAGGAGGATTCATCTTGGCATACAGCCGATGATCCTTGGCGTCGTCTGCATTCAACAACAGATGATGGGCCGTCGCCCCCGAGGTGATCCGCAGCCCATCCTTCCGTCCTTGTTCGATCAACGGCAGGCACTCGGCGACGCTGAGGTGGCAGACGTGCAGCACCCCCTGGAATCCTTCTTCCTTTGCAAAGCGTATTTGGTCCTTCACCGAGGCGATCTCCGCCTCAATGGGACGGGCCAGAGAATGGGAAGAGAAATCCGACGGATCTTCAAGATCCGGACGGAGCAGGCTCTCTTTCTCACAGTGGACGGCAAGCACTCCGGTGTATCCCAATCGGGAGAGTGTGCGGTACACCTTCCGTTGGGCTTCCTCGGTGACCTGACCCATATTGCCGGTTGAGTTGCCGGCGAACAGCTTCAAACCCACTACACGGGGAAACCACTTCCTCCATGCATCCACCACGGTCTTGATTGCTTGCTCATCGGCCATCAACCCCGCGTAGACGGAATACCGGATGGGACGACCCGTCTGCGCAAGCACCTGCTCCTCCGCAGTTCGTCCCATCTCCAGACGGGCTTGGATCGCCTCCGTTCCCGTCAAAGGAGGATTGCAGTTGGGCATGTCGAACACCCAATCAAAGCCACAGCGTGAGGCAACGGTCAAACCGTGCAAAATCGTTTCCTTGGAAGCTTGGACACCATCCCGAAGATGCACATGAGGATCGATCATCTGAGGAGCTCCTTGGCGTTGGACATGAGCCAGTCATACTCCATGAACGTCCCCCACTGGCAGGCGAGACGATCTCCGACGGCACATTCTCCGCACAGGCCAATGCCACAGCGGGTCATTTTCTCCAGTGACACGCTGATCATCCCCGACGGAACCCCGCGATCCACCAGCTTCTTTGCCGCAATCGCCATGAATTTCGTCGGTCCGACCAGGTAGGCGGCCGTATCCCTGGGAATATCCATCGTATCCAACAAGCCGAGGACCCGACCAGGAACACCGTCATCCGCTACGGTGTGGAATGAGCCGTACGGACTGAGTACCGGCTCGAACAGGCCAGGACCGGAAACCGGCACGCTGGTCCCCACCAGCATGGTAATGTCCGTTCCCTGCTTCTTCAGCTCGTCGCAGAGCATCGGCAGCACGGCCACTCCGGTCCCCCCGGCAATGAGCAACGCGTGCCGGCTTTGCTTCACCGCCACCGGCATGCCATACAGGCCTCGGACGAACAGTTCATCCCCTTTTTTGAGCGCGCACAGGTGTTTGGTGAACGGACCCCTGTCCTTGATGATGAACCGCAGCGGGCTGGTCGTCGCCACACTGAACGGTTTCTCACCGACCTCAGGGATCCACAGGAACACGAACTCCCCCGCCTTGCTGGGCAGTTCCCCGTCCAACGTGAGGATCACCGTATCCGGGCCATACGTCTCTTTTTCCACGATGCGATGACGCCGGTAAGCCATTTTGCGTTCCGTACGGAGGTATCCCTCACTTCGAAGCACGGGATTCTCTCCATGGAGCATGGCAAACGCCTCGCTTCCCACCGCCTCCAGGTATCGTGGCCACTCTTGTTGGTTCACCATGCCCAGGGCACTGCCGATGCCGACCACATCGGCTCCCGCCTGCACCATGGCGGCGGCATCCGTTCCGGTGGATACGCCTCCCATACCGATGATCGGGATATCGGCTCCGACGGCATTTCGGATGGCGCGGACCGCATGAAGCGCGTCTTCCTTCACCCAACGACCGCTTTTTCCGCCTTTGCCTCCCACCTTGTTGATCAAAATGGAATAGCCGCTGTCTGGATCCCGGTGTTCCACCGGACCGACGGTGTTGATGGCGGTGATGCCATCAGCGCCGGCTTCCATCACCGCTTTGGCGATGGACCCGATATCCGGCACATTGGGGGTCAGCTTGACGAACAGCGGGACGGAAAGATCCGGGATCGCTTTCCGGATGGTACGTACGTACATCGATGCGATGGACGCGTCACAGCCGATGGACGCCCCATACCCTTTTGCCGCGTGAGGGCAGCTGAAGTTCAGTTCGACCAGGTCAGCGTACGGGCAGAGGGTACGGATCAACGTGATGAAGTCCTCGGGACTGTTTGCCGAAAGGGAGACATTCAGCAAGGCACGCATCCTTTCTCCTCGCAGCCGTTTCAACTCCGCCTGCGCTTCCTTCATCCCGACATTCTTCAATCCCACCGAGTTGCCGAAGCAACCGGTTTGGGTTTCGCAGATCACCGGTTCGGGATTCCCCGGGTTTGGCACGACCTGGAAACTTTTCGTCGTGATGAGATCAACATCAGGAATCTCCCGATCAAAATACCGGATCATCTCCTCATTGGTCGTCGCCACTCCGCTGACGGTGGCCAACGGAATCCTTCCGGTAAGGGATTTCAGGGAAGCGAAGGGATTCACAGGGCCGTCTCCTCGGTAAGGGTACGGATCGCCGCGATGCACTGATCCAGCCAATCCTCAGGGGCGGGACCATGCTTCCACGGCTGGGTCAAGCCACTGGAACTGTTGATGCGCACCAGCTCCAACGGATACCCGTGGGAACGGAGCACCTCCATCACCTGGGTTGCCGATCCTCCTTGGCTCCCCACTCCGGGGATCAGAAGGGGTACGGGGGATTTCTGATAGAACGATACCAAGTCTCCCAACTCCTGCATGTTGGTCGCCCCCACCACGGCGCCGGTCTTCCATGTCTGGATCAGACGCGCCACCTGGAGGTACAACGGACCATCGCCGCAGATCAGGTCCTGCAGGTCTTTTCCTCCGGGATTGCTGGTCCGGTTCAGGACGTACACCCCTTTCTCCGGACCATAGGCGGAGAACGGAGAGACGGAATCCGTCCCCATATACGGAGCGACGGTGACGGAGTCCACTCCCCAGACATCGAACGCCTCAATGGCGTAATTCTGGCTGCTGCGGGCGATGTCCCCCCGCTTCGCGTCCAGAATCACCGGAATACCGGGGAAGAAATTCTCCACCATGTCCAGCACATCACTGAGCGCCTGGGAACCGGAGAAATCCTCTTCCCGCGGATGGTCAAGCAGGGCGAAAAACCCGATGTTCGGTTTGAACGCCGCAGGGGCCAACCCGGAGAGATTCATCCGGCGAAACAGCTGGCGGTAGTACGTGTTGAGCCGGTCACGGACCGGTTCACTGTCTTCGCCGGGAAGACAGGACAGTTGGGGATCCAGCCCCATGCAGGTGCAGTTGCCGACATCTTTTGCCGATGTGCAAAGCAGTTCTTGGTAGGTCATTTCTTTTCCTCCTTCGGCCATCCGTTGGCCTCGCCCCACCCAAAGGGATCTTCTCGCCACGCGGCAAGGGTCTTCACCTGCGCCGAGGTGAGGTATCCCCGCTTCTCTGCGTGGAACAACAAGGTAGGATAGTCCAGAATGGTTTTCAATGTGCAGGCAGGGAGTAACGCGGCGAACGCGTCCGTGCTTGCCTGCAGTCCGTAGGTGAAGATGGCGAAGCAATAATCACACGAGCCTTCCGCCTGCACGATGGAAGTGACCGCGTCCACCGAAGAGCCTCCGGTGGAGATCAAATCCTCGATCAGCAACACCTTTGCGTGGTGATAGCTCCCCGACGCGTCCAACCCCTCGATCTTCTGATGCAGTCCGTGGTCTTTGGAAGCACTCCGTACATAGGACAGGCTTTTGTGCAGGCGATCGGCCAGCGTGGTGGCGTGGGGGATGCCTGCCGTTGATGTCCCTGCGATGTTCTGGGGGTCGTAGCCAGTCTGCGCCAACAAGTCGCAGAACGCGTCAGCGATCATCGCCCTACTTTTC
The DNA here is from genome assembly GCA_022482495.1 of Sphaerochaeta sp. Classification (NCBI taxonomy): domain Bacteria; kingdom Pseudomonadati; phylum Spirochaetota; class Spirochaetia; order Spirochaetales; family Sphaerochaetaceae; genus Sphaerochaeta; species Sphaerochaeta sp. Next base: position 181,929 of record JAKVPA010000003.1, read on the forward strand.
CAATCCGCCAGGAACTGCCGGTTGTCGTTGTAGATTGGCATCCGGTATCCGCTCGCCCAGGTGAACGGATTGTCCGGACTGAGCCGGATGGCTCCGTTCTCCAACGCTTTTTCCGCCAGCAAGGCGGCATAGTCTTCACTCATGGTTATCTCCCGTTTCCTCGCCGTTATTTGGCGTTCTTCCAAATTTCCTTGAACGTATGGGTACGTCCGCAGTAGGCACATTCAAACTGGTTGTCCTTGGTACGGTAGAACATCGCCGGAACCCCTTCGCACTCAGTGGGATTGGAGATGCACGCCTCGTTGGAACACTGCAGGTCATCAAAGTTGTAGATGCGGGGCGGCATATGAAGCCGGTACTTGCGTACCACCTTGCCATCCTTGACGATGTTCAGCGTACACCCGGGAGCGACGGCAGCCAAGCGTTTCAGGTCTTTCCTGTCCAGTTCCGGCGCGTCAGGACGGAAAATGATTCCCTTGTAGGTCTTCTCCTCCCCTTCTTTGTGTCCGTTTGACACCCACTCCCCGCCTTTGGATTCATCCAGGTGGAGCACCCTGCTGATCAACCGCATGTGGTCCCGTATCTCCGACGGGCTGTCCCCCCGGCAGATATGGTCGATGACGATGCCATTCTTGATGGGGTGCACACCTTCGCTGACCATCTTCTCCTTCACCGGATGGCGTGAGAGATCCACCTGAACGATGTAATCCTCCTCTTCCGATGTGTCCGGAGCAACGGGAGGCACATAATCCCCGCCGATCTGGCCGGCGATCAAGGAGAGCAGGCAGATGCGGACATACATCCCGTTGATGGATTGCCGCTCCCACGCGTTCAGCGGCGTGTTGTCCAGGAACGTCGGGATGGTCGGATGGAGTTTGTGCCGGGGAAGCGGATGGTAGAATTTTGTACCGGGAAGCAGTTTGTCCATGAATTCCTTGCGGAACGTGATGGCAGAGCGGAGCATGTCCGCTTTCTGCAGGATCTGCTCGCCCATCCGCTCCAGTTGCGGCCGGGTGAAGTACCACATGGCGCTGATGTCCTTCTGCGCCAGGTATTCCTCGATGGAACTGAAGACGCGTACGGTGAATCCATTCTCCTCCATCTTGATGCGGTAGTTGTCCGGCATCTGCAGCTCCGGTGGCGCGATGAGATCCACCTTGACGTGGGAGAACAGTTTCAGGCCATCCGCCTTGGAGTGGACGGTCCGGCCGTGGAACAGATCGCCAACCAGGGCGATGTGCAGGTCGTCATAGTCAAATCCGTTGTCTTCCAGGATGGTGAACTCATCCAGCAACTCCTGGGTGGGATGCTCATGCCGGCCGTCTCCGGCGTTGACGAACGCTGGGGTGTACGGCAGTCCGTTGCGCTTGGCGTAGGCGCTGCAATCCTCCTTCAGCCAGCGGCAGAGGCCTTCCACCTTGCTGCGGATGATGAAGATGCAGTTGTGGTATCCGGCAAGCGTATGGAACGTATCGGCGAAACTCTCCCCTTTGTTGATGGAGGAGACGGTGGTGTTCAGTTCGTTGACCTTCACCTGGAGAAAATCCGCCGCGTTGCGAAAACTCTCCTTGGTGCGGGTGCTGTCTTCCAAAAACACCTCGTAGATGCCGAAATCCGGCTGTTTCACCCGATACCGGTCCATCGTGGCCTCATCGTTTTCCTGAATCGCCTTCTTCAAGGTGCGTACTTGTCCAAACAGGTACTTCCGCTCGTCGATGGTGAGATCAGAGATCTCGCACAAGGACCGTGACGCAAACAGATTGCTTTCCGCCATACGCTTCGTTCCTCCAAAAAAAAGGGGAGTCGGAAAAAACCGGCTCCCTGACATTTCATCTGAAATGGAAACAGACACCCTGCAATGGTATCCGCACAACATCACACCATCCGCCCACGTCTGTCTCCTTGGACGCTACGGTACCAAGAACAAGGAAGATTGTCCAGAGGATCAGTGCCCTTTTCCACCTTTGGCGGAGGGATCCTTCTCAATGGCATTCAACCCAGCAAGGCTGTCAGGATCATCATGCATCGTCGCGCTGGTGTGAAGCGAATGCATCAACGGATTGTATACCGGCGTCTCGAACTGCTCTTCCGGCATTCCCTCGGGGAACGCCAACGGAGCCGTCCCAAGTGCCCCCTTGACGCTGCTTCTTGCTTTCACATCCTTCCGATACCGTATCTTGTACCAACGGGAAGTATGTCTCTGTTGGGGAGTACCATCACCATAACCGTAGCCATACCCTTTGCCGTAGTAAGAGTACGCATAGGAACCATACCGGGAACTTCCGTTGGCGGAAACCAGCGCGGAGCGTCCGCAGGCATTGAGCACCGTTCCGGAAATACGAATACTGGCGGAATTGAACGTGTCGATCAACTCACGTAATCCGCTCTTTGTGGTTACTTCAGAACGGACAACGATCAACATACCGTCAACCAGATTGCCAATCGTGAGAAGTTCGGACGCATGGAGCAGCGGAGGTGCGTCAATGATAATGTAATCATACAGTTTCTCCAGTCCCTGCAACGTTTCCTTCATGGCGGGATTGGTGTAGATGGCCGACGGAACCAACGGCTTGGTGCCGCTGGGAAGCAGATGCAGGTTGGGGATATCGGCGATGGGTATGAGAATGACCTTGTCCAAGGTCTCCTGCCCCATCACGACATCCACCATTCCCTTGACATCCTTTGGATCAAGCTTGAAGAACGGCATCAAACTGGGGAGCCGGAGGTCACCATCAACCAGCAACACTTTTTTGCCCATTTCCGCCAAGGATACGGCAATGTTGGTGATGATGGTGCTCTTTCCTTCCGCCATACCGCAACTGGTGATGGACAGCAGTTTTCCCGTTGGTTTGTTGGTGTAGAACAGATTGGCGATCAACTTGAACCGTTCCGCCTGGAAGGAAAGCGGTTGGTTGTACACCACCAGCGTAGGATATTTGGACTTCTGGTTCGGAAGGAAGAACGGTATCCATGTCAGCATCGGGATGTCCTTTCCCTGCGTTTTCTTCAACTCTTCAATGGTGGAAATCGTATCATCCTGGGAGTTGATCAACAATGCAAGAAGGACGCCGAACGCCAATCCGAGCAGAGCGGAAACAGCGAGAATCGACATCTTGTTTGGCTTGACCGGTTTGATCGGCATGGACGCCGCGTCAATCACCGTGACGTTACTGTTGACGGCCGCCTCCACCAGTTTGGTCTCCTGCAGCATATCCCGAAGTTTCAGTCCAACCGACTCATACACCTTCACTTCCCGTTCCAGATCAGCCAGCTGGGTCTGCAGGTCAGGGAGTTTGGAAAGTTCATCGCTGTATACTTTTTCTCGACTCTGCAACACGGAAATCAATACTTCCGTGGAGAGAAGTTTGGACACCGACTGATAATAGGTGTCCGCCCCTTTCACGCCACAGATCACCCCGATCCGATCCAGAATCTGCTTTTTCACCTGGAGGATTGAATTGTTCAGGTCGTTGGTCCGTGTTTGCGTCTGGGTGGTTCTGCTGACGGCAGCGGCGTTCATGCCGAGCACCGTACCGGTGCCACCGGCGTTGGCGCTCCCGCTGATGTTCAGCGCTGCGACCGCCTCATACATGGTCAGCTCTTCCTGCAGATCATTCAGGCGACCCAACAACGAGGTGATCTCTTTGTCCTGCTTGATCTCCTCTACCGTCGGCAACGGAGTGGAGAATGCGGATGCCCATCCCTTCTGGAACTGCGCGATGCCGATCTGCGCTTCCTGATACTCCATCTGCAACGGTTCAAGCTTCATCTGGTAGTACACGTCTCCACTGACCAGAAGCGAGGTTTTGTCGGTCAGCTGGATGATGTCACTGGCTTTGCGGAAATTCCCCAGCGCATCGGTCGCCTTCTTCAATTCGGCATCGTTCTCCGGAATCTGGTTTTCGATGAACTGCCGTTGGGCGCTCTTGGAATTCCGTGCGATATCGGTGAGGATCACATCATAGCTGCGGCACAGTTTCTCGGTGAAATCATGGGCGAACTGGGGATTACTGTCGGTAAAGGTCAATTTGACCAAGTTGGTGTCCTTCACCGTGGTGACGGTCAGACGCTTTTTCAGCGACTCCACCGCTCCCGGACCACCAAGCACCGTAGGATCGCTGTACGGAATACCGTCATGGTTGAAATATGAACTCAAATCGAGTTGATCAAGAGTACGTTGGATATTCAATGAACTGGAGAGCAATTCCGTTTCCGTTGCGATCTTTTTCGTCCCATTGGAAAAACTTTCCGAAAGCAGGCTGTCCATTGTGGAACTTTCCTGAATGGGGTTGACCAGAATCGTCGCTGAGGATTCGTACTGGGGAATAGCCGTCATCACATAGGCGATCCCTATACCGACGACGATCAGGAAACCGAAGATACACCATCCGATATACTTCTTCAGAATGCCAAAAAGTTCAGAGAGGGAGATGCCTTCCTCTTCATATGCCATGGTATTGTTTTCTTGTTCGTTCATGTTCCGCCTATTGCAAACTGCTTACGCCTTTGTATGTCAACACCGAATAGTACAGGATCGACAGAACGGAACTCACCAGACCGATGACCGCTACTGTTGGCGCGAGATCCCTCACAAAGGTATTCTCTTTCACCTTGACGCTGTACTCCTTCCCCACAATCGAATCCGAACGCATCTTGTTTCCACTTCCATCCGTCACACTGACGGAAATCGGTTTGTAGGCATCCGTGGTGACGCCTCCCGCAAGGGCAATGTAGTAATCCGCCGTCTTGTCCGGGACATACGCGTACGGTACCCGGCCGGGTGACCGCCCCGGTGACGGTGACAAAGCGCTGCGCGAACGGAATGATCAGTTGGTCGTTCGTCTGCAAGACCAACGGCTCACTGGTGTCCATGCCGGAAAGCATGCTCTTGAGATTCAGCGTCTGTTTTTTCCCGTTGCGAATAAATGACGCGTGCTCATAGTCGCTGGAGGTCATCAACCGTCCCTGCAGGGAACGAACCATCTGCTGGAGTGTTTCCCCAGGATAGAACTGGTAGAAAATCCGACCACTGGCCTGTCCGACAATCGCCGTTGAGGTTGTGGCGTCATACGCCTCGTCACTCCGAATGGCGCCTTCAATCGTCACGCTTCCTGTTGTCTGTTCGACAGAATCAACGATTACCTGGTCATAGGAGACAAGTGAACTGTCCCTTTCCAGAAGATCGACGTACTCGGCGTTCCATTGCGAGGTATTGCCGTCAAACCGTTGAACACGAATCCGCTGGATATCCGCTCCCGGCATCAGGCCACCACCATAGGTGGTCACCAGATCCTTCAGGTTCTCACCGGAGAGCAATTGGTAGGTTCCTGGACGGAACACACGGCCGGAAAGCGTCACGATACGATCGGCGCGCCCCACCGTCACCACATCACCCGCCTTCAGGAGCGGGTCCTGGGTAAGATCGCCTTTGCGAAGCGCCCTATAGAGATCATACTGGCGTTCCGTTCCATCCAGAGACTTGACAACCACATCTCTGCTGGAAGCGAAATTGGTCGCGTCGGATACCACGGAGGAGAGACGGGACAACCCCCATGCCGGATACGAACCTGTGGAATTCACCTCACCCTTCACCGTAACAAAGAACGAACCCGTTCCCGTCATCGTCAGTTGGGGATTTGAAAACGCAAAGTATGTCCCCACCAGCGCAAAGATTTTTTCTTTCAGTTGGGGCAGCGTCATACCTTTGGCGTCAATTGTCCCCATGGCAGGAATATCCACCGTGTAATTGCTGTCCACCTGAAGATCGGTGACGATACGGTTGACACTATCCGTGTAGGAAAGCCGGAACGTGTCCCCCGGGGTAATCGGATATGAAACATCACTGACGGCCATGAGAATCCGCTGCTGCAATTCCGTCGCCGTTCCTGAAAAAGTTTGTACGGTCGTTGACAACCCAAGTTGTTCAGAGAAAGTCCCAAATGGTATGATATCCACAGCTGTACCGGTCGTTTCACTTCCGTACAAAGGAGAACGAACCACCAACCCCACAGGCTGGTTTGCAACGGGGGAGGCTGAAAACAGAGGCACATAGGCCCACATCAAAAACACAGCGAAAAAAAGAATTTTCTTTCCTTTCATCGGATATCCTTTAGGCTTTCAAAGAAATCGAGACTTTTACCATAACCCTTCTTTACCGGATTAACAAGTATGTCACCCTACCCAATTCCGAATGGTAAACGTCACTATCTCCTTACTTCAAAACTACTTACTTACGTAAACAAATAATAAAGCTCATTTTTCAGTTTTCCCAAAAGTCCGCTTCTCTTTATCAATACATCACATATACAAACGGACATGAAGAAAAAACGTTTTCTTCCTCTGCTCCAAGCATCATCTGGCAAACAATTCATTCCATCACACGGTATCATCCCCTTCTCCTTCACCCATTTGACGACACCCCTCAGCTTTTCGGGGTGGAATACCAATGCTCTCCCGTCATGAAAAAAAGGGTGCTGGAGACAGAATCCCAGCATCAATGATACCCATACAACTCAGGAAACAACTGCGCGTTCCAAAGGTTGCATATTTCTCTCTTCATTTTGTTTTTTCATCACATGAAGGCGCAAAAACATTCACATAACGTCAATATCCACTACTGACAAATAGGTTTGTTTTTTTCTAAGCTTATAACAATATTGTTTTGACAGAGGAGGTTTGTCTCCTCTATAATTTGAACCGTCTCGTGCAATCGTTTCTGAAGGAGAAAGAAATGAAGAAACTGACCGTCGTGATGCTTATGTTGGCATTGGTCTGCTCAATCGGATTCGCCCAGGGCGCATCCGAGAGCACGGCGCCCGCAAAGACGGAAGCCCAGCCGCTGAAGGTTGGATTCGTCTACATCGGTCCTGTCGGGGACATGGGGTACACCTATGTGCATGACCTTGGGACGAAGAAAGCCGAAGAATACTTCGGGAACAAGATTCAGGTCATCCGCATGGAAAGCGTTCCCGAGAACGAACAGAGTGAACGAGCCATGGAGCAGCTGCTTGATGAGGGCTGCAAACTGATCTTCGCCACTTCGTACAACTATCAGCAATACATGCTCAACGTCGCCAACGCTCATCCCGAGGCGTATTTCGAGCACTGCTCCGGCTACCTGAAGAACGACACGAACATGTCGAACTACTTCGGAAGAATGTATCAGATCCGGTATCTCTCCGGTATGATCGCCGGCAAGATGTCCCCCACCGGCAACATCGGATACGTCGGCGCGTTCAATACTCCTGAGGTTGTCCGTGGCATCAACGCGTTCACCTTGGGCGCACGCAGCGTCAACCCGAAAGCCACCGTTACCGTGGTTTGGACCAACACATGGTATGATCCTTCCTTGGAACGCCAGGCGGCCGTCGCGCTTCTGGACAAGGGCGTTGATTTGATCGCCCAGCACCAGGACACCACCGAGCCTGCGAAAGCGGCTTTGGAGCGTGGCAAGTACGCCATCGGCTACAACGCTGATTTCCGCGCCGTCCTGAAGGACGACAACGTGCTCTGCTCTCCGGAGTGGGATTGGTCCAAGTACGTGATCCCCGCCATCCAGAGCGTCCTTGATGGGAAGTTCGTTTCGCAGGCCTACTGGGGCGGTTCCGCCGAGGGCATCGTTTACCTTTCCGAGATTTCTCCGAAGGTACCTGCTGACTTCCAGGCCAAAGTACAGGCCAAGGCGGAAGAGCTGAAGAAGGGTACGTTCGACGTCTTCTGGGGCAAGCTGACCGACAACACCGGTGCGGTTCGCCAGAATGATGGAGAGAAGATGAGCGATGACAAGATGCTGACGATGGATTGGTTCGTCGACGGAGTCATCGGTTCCGTGAAATAACCAAGCTTTTCCACGAAACAGGGGTGCAGGCCGCCCCTGTTTCTTTTTCTTCGCCGATATCCGGCTAAGGACCCAGAATGGAACAAAAAATCGTCGTTCAGATGGTGAACATCACCAAAAAGTTCCCCGGTGTGCTCGCCAATGACCAAGTGAATCTGACCCTGCATCAAGGAGAGGTGCTTGCGCTTCTCGGAGAAAACGGTGCGGGAAAGAGCACGTTGATGAACATGCTCGTCGGCCTGTACCGGCCGGATGGCGGGGAGATTTACATCAACGGCAAACGGGCGGACATCCGAAATCCCCAGGATTCCATGGCACTGGGCATCGGCATGGTCCACCAGGAATTCATGCTGGTAGGGAACATGACCGTCGCGGAGAACATCATTTTGGGCATCAAGGATCTGCCCGTCGTACCTCCGCTGGACGAAATCAAACGAAACATCACCGCCATTTCGGACAAGTACGCATTGTCCGTCAACCCGAACGCCTATATCCAGGATCTGACGGTGGGAGAACAGCAACGGGTTGAGATTCTCAAACTGGTGTACCGTGGTGCGAACATTCTGATCCTTGATGAGCCAACCGCGGTATTGACCCCTGGAGAAAGCCGGGAACTGAATGAAATTCTGAAGAAAATGCTCGCTGAAGGAAAAGCGCCATCTTCATCACCCACAAAATGGACGAGGTGCTGGAGTTCAGCGATACGGTGCAGGTCCTCGCAGAGGCACGTGCATCAATGTCGTCCCCACCAAGAGCATCAAGCGCATCCAAGATCTGGCCAACATGATGGTAGGCCGTGATGTGCTGTTCACGTTGGACCGCGGTCCCCTACAAACCGACGGATGTGCGGCTGGAGACGGATCATCTGACCATCAAGAAGGTTGGTTCCGACCGGAACGTTCTGGAAGATGTCTCGCTCCAGGTGCATGGCGGAGAAATTCTTGGCATCGCGGGAGTGGCGGGCAACGGCCAACAGGAACTGACCGAAGCAATCACCGGGCTGAGGCACGTGACTGGCGGAACAGTGAAGATCAACGGGAAGGACATGACCAACCACACTCCCCTTGAGATCATCAAGGCAGGCGTCTCCCATATTCCCGCCGACCGCGGGAAAATGGGGATTGTCGGGGATATGAGCGTTGGCGAGAACCTCGCCATGAAAAAATACCGGACCGACGAGCTTTCCCATCACAAGGTGATCAAACGTGGGTTGCTCCGCACCTTTGCCGACCGACTGATCCGCATCTTCACCATCAAGACACCCACCCAGGATACGTCGGCGAAGTTCCTCTCCGGCGGCAACATCCAGAAGTTGATCCTTGCCCGGGAAATTGACAGTTGCGGCGGCATTCTGATCGCCGTGTATCCGTCCCGCGGCCTTGACGTCGGCGCGACGGAGGCGGTGCGGCAGAACCTGATCAAACAACGGGATGGCGGGGCCGCCGTTCTGCTGGTCAGCGAGGAACTGGAAGAACTTCAGATGGTAGCCGACCGTATCGCCGTGATGTTTGAAGGAAAAGTGATGGGGGTGCTGGACGTGAAGGACGCGACGACGCAGAGAATCGGACTGATGATGACCGGTGTGCAGGGAGGTGACGCATGAGATTGGTGCTTGAGAAGCGCAACGAACGTTCATCCAAGATGACGTTGTTGGTGCCGATCGTCTCCCTGTTGGTCTCGTTCCTCCTTGGGGCCATCGTCCTGAGAATCAGCGGCGCCAGGCCGTTGGATGCCTATGCCGCAATGATCCGCGGCGCGTTCGGCTCGAAGACCAAATTCCAATACACCGTTCGGGAAGCCATTCCGATTTTGATCTGCGGACTCGGCGTGGGCATCGCGTTCAAGATGAAGTTCTGGAACATCGGCGCCGAAGGCCAGTACGTGTTCGGAGCCATCGGCATCACCTGGGTGATGCAGTTCTGGACGGGTGTTCCCCATTCCCTGCTGCTCCCCGTCGGATTGGTGATGTCCATTCTGTTCGGCGCGTTCTGGGGTGGCATCCCCGGCGTTCTGAAAGCCCAGTGGAAGGTGGATGAGAACCTCACCACCTTGATGATGAACTATATCGCCATCGGTATCGCCGAATGGCTGTACATCAACAAGTGGAAGGCGCCTCGGGGCAACATGGGGACGGTGATGTACCCCCCGTACGGATGGCTTCCCTCCCTGTGGGGCAAAATCTCCTACGGTTTGATCTACGCCCTGATCCTCGTCTTCGTCATGTACTTCATCATGTACAAGACGCAGTGGGGCTTTGAGCTGAACATGATCGGCAAGAATCCGTTCGCTGCCCAGTGTCAGGGCGTATCCCTGAAAAAGAACATGATCATCGTGATGTTGATCTCCGGAGGCATCGCCGGTTTTGCCGGCGGTCTGCAGTCGGCGGGCGTGATGCACCAGCTGACAAAAGGAATCGACAACGGATATGGGTTCACCGGCATCATCATCGCCTGGATGGGAGGGCTGAATCCGTTCGGTTCCATTCTCGTCTCCCTGTTGATGGCGGCGTTGAAGACGGGAAGTGACGCGTTGAAGATCATGAACCTCTCCGCGTCCATCGGCGACGTGCTGCAGGGCTTGATCCTCCTGCCGCTTCTCGGCGGCTCGATCTTCACTGATTATCGGCTTCGGTGCATCAGGACCAAAGAAAAGGAGGCCACGGCATGAACACGATCAATTTCATCACCAATCTGCTGGCCGTCACGCTGGCCATGGGCACATCACTGACCTACGCCACGCTCGGCGAGGTCTTCACGGAAAAGAGTGGCATCCTTAACCTCGGCATGGAGGGCGTGATGCTGATGGGAGCCCTCAGTGGGTTCGCCACCGTCTACTTTACATCCAGTCTGGCGCTGGGAATCCTCGTCGCCATGCTTGCCGGCGCGGCACTCTCGATGATCCATGCGTTCCTGACGATCACCATGCGGGCCAACCAGGTGGTTTCCGGTCTTGCCATCACGATGTTCGGCACCGGACTGGCGAACTATCTGGGCGAGCGGCTCGGACCGGCGACCAACAACTACAACCTGGCCGGCATGAACCTTCCCACCCGGTTTGAGAACCTCACCATCCCTGGGCTGTCCCGGATCCCCATTCTGGGCGCGCTGTTCAACGTCACCCTGCTCACCTACTTCCTGTACCTGCTGCTGCCGCTGGCCACGTTCTTCATGTACAAGACGAAGTATGGGATGTCGCTGCGCGCCGTCGGGGAAAATCCCCGCACCGCCGCGGCGATGGGAATCTCCGTCCCCAAGGTACGGTACCTGTACACCACCTTGGGTGGGGCGCTCGCAGGACTGGGCGGAGCGTGTCTGTCACTGGCGTTCACCCCCAGCTGGAACAACAACATGACCGGAGGCAAAGGCTGGATCGTCATCGCCCTGGTGATCTTCTCCGGATGGAACCCGGCCAAGGTGGCCATCGGGACGCTGGTGTTCGGCGGCATCACCAGTCTGCAGTTCAGCTTGCAGGCGGCGGGATTCAAGATGGTCATTCCGACGCAGTTCCTTGCCATCGCGCCGTACTTCATCACCATCGTGGTGCTTGCCGCGATGACGATCATCAACCAGAACAAACGGGGCAGTTTCGCGTCCCCATCCGCCCTGGGCACCTCGTTCGCCATCGACGACAAATGAGCGTTACGGCCGCGGAAAACCCGCGGCCGTACTGTCCCGCTTGCCTCTTTTCCTGTTTTTTCGCATCTCTCAGGAAGGAGGACCTATGAAAAAAGTCCAATTATTCTATCAACCGGGTTGCCCGTACTGCCGGGCGGCATTGAAATGGATTGACGAGACACGGAAAGAGAAGCCGGAGACGGCCGACCTTCCCATCGAAATGATTGATGAAATCGAACAACCGGCCTTGGCCGATACCTACGACTACTACTACGTCCCGACGTTCTATGTGGATGAAAAGAAAGTCCATGAAGGCGCCTGCACCAAAGAAAAGGTACAGGCCATCATGATCGACGCATCCGCACAATGACTTCGTGGACCTTCCCGTCCCCCAGGACGGGAAGTTTTGTATTCGCTTTCTTGCCGTCCAACGTGACGCTGGCCACTCCCTTCTCCACACCGTCCGGGTTGTCCACGACGATGTGATAGCTGGCGCCACGCCAGAGCCGGGTGATCTCGAAGTGTTTCCAAGGAGCCGGGACGCAGGGATCGACCACCAGGCCATCGAAGTCGGGACGCACGCCCATCAGGTACTGGCTTGCCGCGTACATCGCCCAGCTGCTGGTGCCGGTGAGCCATGAATTCTTGGCTTCCCCCGGCTTTTTGGCGTAGGTTGAAGCAACCATCTGGGCGTAGGCGTATGGCTCAAGCCGATGGATTTCACTACGGTCCTCCCCATACCCCGGCGTGATCTTCCGATAGATCTGATAGGCATGCCCACCATGTCCCAGCATCGTCTCCGCGATGATGATCCATGGATTGTTATGGCAGAACACCCCGCCGTTCTCTTTGTAGGAAGGAGGATACGAGCTCACCTCGCCCAGTTCCTTGTGGTAGATCTGATACGGGGGATCGAGGAGCGAGATGCCCCAGGGGGTCTCCAAGCGGAGTGCGACGCTCTCCAGCGCCTTGGAGGCATAGCCGTTCTCCAGCCCGATGCCGGCCATCACGCACATTCCTTGGCTCTCGATGTAGATCTGCCCATCGGTGTTCTCATGGCTCCCCACTTTGTTTCCGAACGCGTCATAGGCGCGGAGGAACCACTTCCCGTCCCATCCGCTCTCCAGCACGGCGCATCGCATCGCCTGGGATGAACGCAGGGCGAACGCCTCCTCGTCCATCAAGCCTTCCCTACGGCAGAGGTACCGGTAATCATCACTGACGGCGACGAACAGGCCTGCGATGAACAGCGATTCAGCCTTGCCACTCTCAAAATTGGCCGTCGTCTGGAACGGTTCTCCCGGTTCCTCGCTGAAACAGTTCAGGTTCAGACAATCATTCCAGTCGGCACGGCCGATGAGCGGGAGCCCATGCGGCCCCAGGTTGTCCGTCACATGGTGGAACGAACGGACCAGGTGGTCGGACAGCGGCTTCGCCTTTTCCAGGTTGTTGTCGTACGCCACCATCTCCTTCAGGATGGAGAAATCCCCCGTCTCCTTCACGTATGCCGCCGTCCCGTAGATCAACCACAGGGGATCATCATTGAACCCGCTGCCGATGGCGTTGTTGCCCCGTTTGGTCAGCGGCTGATACTGGTGGTACGCCGATCCGTCTTCCTTTTGGGTGGCTGCGATGTCCAAAATCCGCTCCCGCGCCAGGCGGGGGAGGATGTGGACGAAGCCCAACAGGTCCTGGCTGGAATCACGGAATCCCATGCCCCGTCCGATGCCGCTCTCAAAGTAGCTGGCGGAACGTGACATGTGGTAGGTGACGATGCACTGGTACTGGTTCCAGATGTCCAGTTCCCGGTCAAACATGGGATCCGGAGTCTTCACCTGGAAATGGGACAGCAGAGAGTCATAATACGTTTTCAGCTGGTCCATCGCCTGGTCGAACTGGGCGTCGGTGGAAAAACGGGCAGCCAGCTCCTTCGCTGGTTTCTTGTTGATGACATTCTCCTTCTCCCATTTCTGGTCTTTCTCCAGTTGGACGAATCCCAGCACGAAGAGGAGGGAGCGTTTCTGGCCCGGTTCCAGGTGAATCCGGATCATGTGCGATCCAACGGGGGACCAGCCCAGCGCCAGGGAGTTGGAGGCGCACCCCTTCTTCGGGACCTGCGGTTCCCCGAAGCCGTTGTACAGGCCGATGAACGATTCCCGGTCGGTATCGAATCCGTCGATGGGGGCATTGACCGCATAGAACGTGTAGTGCCGCCGCCGCTCCCGATACTCCGTCTTGTGGTAGATGACCGACCCTTCCACCTCCACCTGCCCGGTGGAATAGTTCCGCTGGAAATTGGTCATGTCATCCAACGCGTCATACAGGCAGAATTCCACAAACGAGAACAGCGTGAAATCCACCGGCGTATCCGTCTTGTTTTCCAGAAGCAAACGGGTCACTTCGGCATCGGCGCCCAGCGGGACCAGGCTGGTCTGGGTGGCGGAGAGTCCGCCACGCTCCCCATGAATGATGGTGTACCCCAGCCCATGCCGACACCCATAGGAGTCAAGCTTCGCCTTGACCGGCATCCAGCTGGGAGTCCACAGGTCTCCGCCATGGTTGATGTAGAAATACTGCCCTCCGGCATCCGTCGGCACGTTGTTGTACCGGTACCGCGTCAGGCGGAGCAGTTTGGCGTCCTTGTAGAACGAATACCCTCCTCCCAAGTGGGAGATCAGGGTAAAGAAGTTTTCCTGCCCAAGATAGTTGATCCAAGGATACGGCGTATCCGGCCGCTCGATCACATATTCCCGTTTTTCGTCATCAAAGAATCCATAGCGCATCTGGTGCCTCTAGTTAGTTCGAACACTGTACGAACAATATAACACACTTTTGGGGTTTTGCCAGCAAAATCCGCTCAACCTTCTTCCAAAACCCGAAGAATTTCCGGAAGGAGCTGTTTTTTCCTCGACAGCACCCCGGGAAGGAGGAATTTGTGGTCACTCTCCTTGGTATAGGCAAGCTTTGGTTCATACCGGGAAAGGCCATCTGAAAGCAGCACGCTGTTTTCGTGGACGACGTCGGTGATCATCAACAGGACGAAATCCAGCTTGTTTTCCTGCCGTACCGTCTCCAGAGCGCCGAACAACGCATCCTTGTATTCGTCCACATCAGAGAGCGTGGTGACTTCGCACTGCCCGATGCCAAAGTGTTTGCCGTTCTCCTGGTACTCCTTGAAATCGGTCTGCACCAGTTTCAGCGGATCCCTCCCTTCCAACGTCGCGCCGGTGGAGAACATCTCATTGGCGAACCGTTCAAGACTCTCCACATTCCCCACCCTGCACAGCAACTTCACCGCCGCCCGGTCCACGTCGGTCGTCGTCGGACTCTTCAGGATGACGGTGTCGGAAATGATGCCGGAGAGCAACACCTTGGCGACATCCGGGGGGATGTCCACTCCGAGGCGTTGGTACAACGTGGTGACGATGGTGCAGGTGGATCCCAATGGATCGCAGAGGATGTAGATCGGATTGGGGGTCTTCAGGCTTCCCATCCGATGATGGTCGATGATCTCCATCAGTTCCGCTTCCTCCACCCCGGGGATGCTCTGTTCCCGTTCGTTGTGGTCCACCAGGATCACTTTCGTCCGAGGTCGTTCCAGAAAGCATCTGCGGGTGACGAATCCGATCCACTTCCCTTCCTGGAAGACCGGCATGCCCCGATACTTGCTCGCCGCCAGCATGTTCTTCGCCTCATCAAACAGCATGTCCCCGTCAAGGTGGGGAGGATCCTCGTCCATCAGTTGGCTGATGGGCACGGAAAGCCGGAGAAGCCGGAGCGTCTCGCTGGTGTCCTCATCACTCACGTATACAGAACCATCATACGAAGAGAAGTCCACATCCGCCGTCATTCCTTTCTCCACGCCGGTGATGATGATGCAGGCCACATGCCGTTCCATCGCCTTGCGGATGTGTTCTTCCCGGTCCCCCACCACCAACAAGGTATGCGGACCGTCCAACGCTTCCAGATACCGGCTGAAGACGGCGAACCGCATCGCTCCGACAACGATCGGGCCTTCAAACGTATTCACCTTTCCCCGATGGAGAAACCGTCCTCGCACCACCTTGGGGATATTGTCGATGACGATGTGGTACTCCGGCCGTTGCCCGCTGTTCTCATGGAGGAAATACCGGTTGACCTCATCCACGGAAAGCATTCCCTTGAACTCGCCTTGTTCCAGGACACTCACCGCCGACGGCATTTTGGAAAACAAAGGGATCAACTGGTAGACGGGATCATGAATGTCAAGGCACGGCTCGCCGCGACGCACCACGGTGGAGAGCCGGCACCGCACATCCTTCAGATAGGCGGGCGGCTGGATTCCGATCCGCTCAAACTGCGCCTTGGTGGCGTCATTCAGGTTTCCGCACCGGACTGGGATGTACCGGTTTTCAGGGTTCAGATGGTTTTTCAGATAGGCATAGGCGTATGCGCTGCACACGCTGTCCATATCCGGGTTACGATGCCCGGTGATGAAGATGTCAGCCATGGGAAAACACTCCTTTTCCTCCATACTACTCCCGTTTCTTCTTTTCAGCCAACCGAATTTGCGTTACCTTGACAACTGGAGGAACGAGAGATGAAGAAAGTCGTCATCGCCAATGACCATGGAGCGGTGGAGCTGGCAAAACGGTTGGCCGACCACCTCAGGGGACGGGGATATGAGGTGAACCATTTGGGCGTGTTCACCGAGGACTCCGTCGATTATCCGGACATGGCGAAGAAGGCGACGGATGAGTATCTGAAAGGGGGATACGACTTCGGCATTGTCTGTTGCGGAACCGGCATCGGGGTGTCCATCAGCGCCAACAAAGTGGACGGCATCCGGTGCGCCCTGCCGCAGAACATCTACGCCGCCGAAAAGGCGAAACAGCACAACAACTGCAACTTCATCGCCTTCGGGGGAAGAATCGCCTACCAGGAAGATCCGGTGAAGATGCTGGACGCGTTCGTCGACGCCACGTTTGAAGGCGGCAGACACGAACGGAGGGTGGAGAAGATCATGGCGCTGGAGAAACACTGGTAGGAAGCCGGTGGTCGCGGTACGTCCCCACCAGATAGAAATCATCCACCATCAGATCGAAGTACAGGCTGACCTGCTGGGTGTACATGTTCAACGCGATGGTAAACGACAGGAACCGTTCCCGTTTTCCCAACGACGGGGATCCCGCCATGATCGGAGTGAACGACACAAGCAGATGGGTCAGCGTGTATCGTCCTTCCGGATTGAACCGGGAGAACCCGATGCCGCCACCCAGCATCATGTTGAAGCCCATGCCGGCCACATCGGTTCCACTGTTGCGGAATCCAAGCAGGGAACGCTGAACCAAGAACTGCATTTGTGGCGCATCGGCAAAGAACCGGGGGATCACCTCGCTGGTGGCAACCACGTCAAACTCATAGAACGGAGAGAATCCCATGGTGATGCCATACTGGATGGAAACCTGGGACGTATCATACTGCTTCTCAAAGACGTGGTCCCGCGTTCCCAGCGTAATGCCAAAATCAAACGCGCCGATATCCCCGGCCCAGAGGGCGGAAGCGACAACGAGAAGCACGATGGACAACCAAATACGACGCTGCTTCATAGGAACAGGAAGGTGAACCGGAACAGGGCCACCCCCCACCTCCATCCGGTGGAATCATAGGTGAAAAACGGGCTGAGCGCCTCGTACAGGAAATCAGGCTGACTGAATTTGATCGGACTGGCCGTCAGGTACAGGGTCGCCCGGAATTGTTCATCCCACCGCATCTGTACCCCCACTCCGACGGACGGGTCATAGGCGATCCTGTTGTGGGCGACAAACCAGAACGGATGGTTCAGCGTCCGAAACAGGTCGGCATCCAGAACCAGGGTGGTTGAGGTGACGGAAAGCTGTCCCTCGGGATTCTCCCCCACACTCGTCTGGAGCGTCACGGCAGGATTGAGGAACTCCCGTTCCCAAGGCTGGTACACCAATCCCAACGTTCCGGAACGATACGACGTCGTGATCCGTTGCTCTCCGCCATACGAGACGGAATAGCCGAAACTCCGCGCGAAAACCGGCAAGACGCTGAAGAGGATTAACAAGGAAAGCATCACCAAGCGTTTTCTCATCTCAGCCTCCCACGGTCATCATCAGATGCATCAGATACCGGTCCAGCGTCCGCCATTTGGACGCTTCTTCGGGAGAGACCTCCACCGCGCCATCGTACAGCTTCTGGAAATGCCGCTGGGCTTCCTGGGCGATCTGGGGATCATCCACCACCATGGCGGACTCATAGGAAAGCGCCATGGAACGGTAGTTGAAGTTGCTGGAACCGAAGACCACGTACCGGCCATCGACCACCATCAGTTTCTCATGCAACAATCCCAAATCCGTCTGTTCCGTCTCCAAGGCGCATCTTCACACCCATCTGGAGGAGCGGCAGATACATCCAGCGGTCCGCCGTACGGGGGTCGTAGGAGATCACCATGGAAACCTCCACACCCCGGGCGATCGCGTCGGAGATGGCTCTCTTCATGTTTTCGTCCAACGCGGGAAGGAATGGCAGGATTTCGATGCGCTCCTTGGCGCTGGCGATCAAGGCGCCGTATGTCTCCGCCAGCGTATTCTTTCCCGGGACCTGGTTAATGAACCAGGCATCCAGCGTCGGGGAATCATCAGGGAATTCCTGTGGAACAGGAAACGCGTCAGGGGCGATCCGATCCCAGCTGTACGTATTCCACCAGTCAGTGAACCAGGTGAGGAATTCCTTGATGGCGATCGGGCTGTGGAACTCATACATTGTGTCCCGCTGGAGATCCTTCCCTTTCGCCCCGATGGAAATATAGTTCAGGTTCATCCCACCGATGGCCATCGTCTCTCCATCGATGATCACCACCTTCTGGTGGTATCGGTACAACAGGTTGCCCAGGCTGGTCAGCCGGGAGGTGCTCATCGGACTGAATTCCAGGAAATGGACCGGCGTATCGTTCAGATACACGAGCGGCACCAGATGATAACGGCTCTCCGTCATGTCAAACAGCCCGATGCCGTCCACCAGGAAATAGACCGGCACGCCTTCGTTCGCCTTGGCGACGATCGTCTGGTACAGTTCCCTGCACTCCTCGCTGTCGGAGGCAAGAAAGGAGGTAAGCACCACATACTTCTTCGCTGTGGAGACCAACTGGATGACCCGCTCC
Organism: Sphaerochaeta sp.; assembly: GCA_022482495.1. NCBI lineage: Bacteria > Pseudomonadati > Spirochaetota > Spirochaetia > Spirochaetales > Sphaerochaetaceae > Sphaerochaeta > Sphaerochaeta sp. Next base: position 200,545 of record JAKVPA010000003.1, read on the forward strand.
ATCCACGCGTTGCCATCGCGGTATACCGTCGGTTGGGAAATCGGGGTTTTGGTCAGTCCGATGGCATCCATTTTTTCCTCTACCGGCACGGAAGGATCGGAATACGGGGCCTTGAGCATGGAACGGGTCGAGGCGCATCCGGTCAACAGGACGACGCACAGGAAGACGACAACTTTTCTCATGACTGCTCCAGAACGAAGGGATGGGGGAGCAATTCACCGAAGCGGTAGACGCGATGGATCATGCCGTCAATGGAGAACAGATGCACTTCCGTCTCAGGCCGGGAGAACTCGGAGAGTACCTGGAGGCACTGGGCGCACGGGGGTGCCGGAGGATTGTCATCGGAGACGACCACCAACAGATCGATGCCGATGACCCCTTCCTGGGCGATGGCCGAAAGGATGGCGTTCCGTTCGGCGCAGATCGTCGCGCCATAGCTGCCGTTTTCCACGTTGCATCCCTGATAGATCCGTCCCGTCGCGGCGCTGACCAGCGCGGCACCCACAGGGAAATGGGAATACGGACAGTAGGCATGCTTCCACGCCTGCTCCGCAGCTTTCCGGGTCAGGGAAACCAACGTCTCATGATCCTGAAGCGGTTTGGAGGGGACGACCAACGAATGGCCATAGCGTACCGCTTTGGCCGTTCCCCGCAATGAAGAAATCGCCGTGGCGAATGCTTCGGGAGTATGAAACGCTTGGACGGCCTCCAATGAGGAGATGATGAAATCCGCAGTCTCGGCGGTTTTCGCATCCACATACGACGTAACCGCCCCGGTGACGAATCCGGCCTGTTTTGCCTCTCGGATTCCTTCCTCCGTTCCTTCCACCACCAGGCAGTCGGATACATCCAGCCCCAGGCCGGCTGCGATGAACCGATGCAGATCCTTGGCGCGAACCGCTTCCTGTGCCGCGACCAGCCCGCTGGACGGCACGGAGAACGAAAGGGCCTTCAACGTCAGGAGGGCCACCACCTTGTTCTGCCGGCAGACCGGCATGATCCTTATTCCCGCTTCCTGACAGTGTCCGATGAACGCCCGGGCTCCGGGATCCAGCGCCAACGTGCCACAAAGACCGGCGTAGGTGGTGTTCAGCATATCAGAGACAGGGGACACGATCCAGCGAGAGATGCCGGCTCAAGGCAATCCGCCGTACCATCACTTCCATACGGATGACGAAAGAAAGCTCATCGTCCTGAAGCGTGACGGAAAAGAGGTCCTGAAACAACCGACGCACACATTCCTGATACAATGGATAGGTGTCTGCCAAGACCCCGTCCATCGCAAGCAAAACTCCCCGCATGGCTTCAACTCCTTCTGGTATGGTACGGATTTTTCCTCCAAACGACAACAGGTTTCCCCACATCAGGGGAAACCTGTCTTTCCAAGGCGCAACGATCTCAGTGCATCATCGTCGTCAGATGCGCCGGTTCCCCTTGGGCGATGAATTTGCCATTGCCAGGAATCCCCAGATAGATGGAATCCCCCATCACCAGGCGACCACGGTTGTAGGTGAACTTCACCTTGCCCAGCACTTGGACGCCTTCATACGGGGTATATCCCGCCGCGCTATGGGTGCTTTCCTTGCTCAGCGTCCATGCCTCATCCGGATCGAACAGGACGATGTCCGCGTCGCTTCCCACCTTGATGGCCCCTTTGCGGGGATACAGACCAAACGCTTTTGCCGGTCCGGTGGACAGCAGGTTGACCACCTGCTGGAGCCCGATCTTCCCGGAATGGGCGGCAAAGGTATGTACCAAAGGAAGCAACTCCTCCGTTCCCGGGATACCCGGATAGATGGTGCGGCAATCCTTGCTGGAAAGTTTCTGCTCCCGGGTGAACGAGCAATGGTCCGTCGCGATGACCTGTATTTCCCCGTTCAACACCGCCTGCTGCAACGCCTCGTTGTCTTCCTTGTCCCGAAGCGGAGGCGTCATCACATACAGGGCGCCATCCGGACCTTCCAGCTTGCTGCGGTCCAAGAACAGGTACGTCGGCGTCGTCTCCACGATGATCCGCGTGCCCATGTCACGAAGCTTGCGCACCATCTCCAGACCTTTCTTGCTGGAAAGGTGAACGATGTACAGCGGCATCTCCAGATCGTGGGCGATCATGCCGACCGTTTCGATCCCTTTGGCCTCCACCTCGCTGGGGCGGAGCACGGCGTGTGCGGGAGGATCATACGGCCCTTTGTACGATGCGTTGATCTTCTGGATCATGGCGTCATCCTCGCAGTGGACGCAGATCATCATGCCCAGCTTCTTCGCCAAGGCGAACACTTTCCTCAGTTCCTCTTTCTTCTCCACCATGTACCCGACGTTCTTGTACGTGGTGAACATCTTCAGCACCCGGACGCCCCGATCCTTCAGATCGGACAGTTCATCCTCCAGCGTGTCCCGCCAGGCGTACACCCCTTGGTGGATGGAGAAATCGATGGCCATCTCCTTGTCCATCGCTCCGATCCGCTCCGAGGCGCACTTTTCCAAATGCCCCTTCTTGTCATCATCGGCGAAATCAATCACCGTGGTCACCCCGCCGAACGCGGCGAGCTGGCTTCCCTCGACGAACGAGTCAGGCCGTCACCGTACCCCGGCTGACCAGATGATAATGGGTATGGGCGTCAATCAGGCCGGGAAGCAGGCACAGCCCGTGGGCGTTGACGATCTGCGTGCCGGCAGGCACCTCCGTCTCGTCAATGTGCGTCGAAATATGGGTGATTTTCGATCCTTGTACCAGGACATCGGCGTGCCGTGTCCATTCGGTATCCACCAAAAGTCCATTTTGAATGAGTAGGTTCTGCATGTTTCAAGTATAGCATAGGAATCCCGAAGCGTGTATCTCATCAGGCACCATACGAGCCATCCAAACGTCCAACAACGGTATGATGGGGGCATCCGTGGATCCATGCGGGATCCGCAGTGCCCTTCTGGATGATCTCCTTGATCGTCTTGGCAAGTTTGTCCAGCGTCTCCACGCTTTCACTCTCCGTCGGTTCGAACACCAAGGCTTCCTCCACAGAAGCGGGGAATCCCAGTGTCGGTGGGTGGTAGCCCCGCTCGATCAACGCCATGGCGATGTCCCGGGCGGAGATGCCGTATCGTTCCTTCAGGCTTTTGCAACTGACGACGAACTGGTGCATGCACCGATCGCCGAACGGAAGATCGAACTGGTCTTTCAACAAGGAAAGCAGATAGTTTGCGTTCAGCACGGCATGGGCGCTCGCCGCCCTTAGCCCATCACTCCCCATCCGAAGAATGTAGACGTACGCCTGGGCCAGTACCAGGAAATTTCCCCAGAACACGCAGCTCTTGCCGATGGTGCGGTCCCCGGTCCAATCCAGCGCATAGGTGTTCTCCGTCAAAACAATGTCCGGTTTGGGGAGGAAAGGAACCAGCTCATCACTGACCAATACCGCCCCAGCCCCGGGACCGCCACCCCCATGGGGAGCGGCGAAGGTTTTCTGCAGGTCCAGATGCACCAGGTCAAAGCCCATGTCCCGCACCGTCGCCATTCCCATCAAGGCATTGAAGTTCACCCCGTCGTAGTACAGTTTCCCTCCGGCCTGATGGACCATCGAGGCGATGGATCGGGTTTCCGTTTCAAACAGTCCCAGCGCATTGGGATTGGACAACACCACGGCGGCGACCGACGCATCCAATTGGGTGGAGAGATCCGACCGGTCCAGCTGGCCCTTGGGGGTCGTCTTCACCATCCGTACAACGAATCCCCTGCATCGCGCGGCTTCTGATTCGGCGGGAGAGGCAACGTCACTCACCAAAACGGTGTTTCGTTCCGTCTGGTTTTGGGAACGCAACCACGCCCGGATGACGTTCAGCCCGATGCACGTGCCATGGAGGGCGGAACAGGCTTGGAGCGTACCCCAACGCATTCCGGTAATGGACGACAGGTCTTCCAGAAGGTTATACATCAACGACAGGCACCCTTGGGTGGAAGCGGTATCCTGCATGGGATGCATCTGGGTAAGGGACGGCATGCCATCCACCGTTTCCGATACCTTGGGATTGTACTTCATCGTACAGGCGCCCAGCGGGTCGATCCCCTCATCCACCCCGTAGGACAGGTTGGACAGCCGGGTGAAATGACGCACGACATCCAGTTCGGAAACCTCGGGCAACAGCGCCTTTGTGGTTCGCACCAGATCTGCGGGAAGCGGATCCACCGTCTTCTCGAATCCACGGGGAAGGTCCATCGGTGGGAAACTGTACGCTTTTCGTCCTGGCTTGGACAGTTCGATCAAAAGTCGTTCACTCATCTGAGCACCCTCCGCGCGGCGGCAAGATAGGTTTCCATCTCCTCCCTGCTCCGTTTTTCCGTCACGGAGACGAGAAGCACCAGCTCATCCTCCGGCTGATGCGTCAGCGCCTGGAGCCGCACCCCGGCGAAGAGACCCTCGTTGCGAAGCTCCTGGATGTATTTGCGCATCCGCTTGGCGTCATGGAACCGCAAGGGGAACTCACACCAGAATGGATGATCCCAGGCAAGCTCCACACCTCCCAGTTCGGCAAGATTGGATTGCAGGTAATGGGACTTGACGTAACACTGCCACGCGGCGTCCTTCACCCCTTGCCATCCGACGAGAGAGAGATAGACGGTCGTCCTCAATGCCGCCAGGCTGTTGGTGTCCGCATTGGTATGGGATGCAAGGACAAACGCCCGTTTTCCTCGTTCATCCTTGGTTTGTCCGACGACCACCCCCGGGAGAAAGGCGGAAAGCGGTTTCGTCACGGCAAGGTATCCGCAGGAAGGACCGCCGAACGACATGGGAAGGCCGAACGGCTGGGTGTCCCCGACGGCGATGTCGGCACCCCATTCCCGTTGGCTTTTCTGCAGTCCCACCGACATGGGGTCGGAGGAGACGCACAACAGCGCCCCCGCTTTATGCATCGTTTCGGCCACAGAGGTATAATCCTCCAGAAAGCCATACCGGTTGGGGCTCTGGACCAACACCCCGGCCACGTCATCCGAAAGCGCGGATTCAAGAGAGGAAAGATCACACAGCCCATCGGCTTGGGGGAGCATCACCAGAACATGGTCGGTGTGGGAAGCCCACGTTCTGAGCACGGACAAGGCAAACGGATGGATTGTCGGGGAGACCAACAACGTATGCCGTCCCTTTCGTGCCGCAAGACAGATGCCTGCGGCTTGGGTGAGCGCGTTGGCCGCATCATATGTCGAGGCGTTGGACGCGTCCATCCCGGTGATCTGGCAGATCATGCTCTGGAACTCAAAGAACACCTGGAGCAATCCTTGGCTGATCTCCTCCTGGGAAGGCGCGTTTGCCGTCAGGAACGAGGGAAGATGGGATATGGCGTCCACCGCAGCCGGGATGATGTGGTCGTAACATCCCGCCCCGAGGAACGGCACGCCCCGCTGATTGCGCGTCCCGATGCTCTCCAGCATCCGGATCACCTCGTCTTCGCTTCGTCCTTGGCTGATCGGCACGCTGTCGGAAAGGAGAATATCCTCCCCTACGTCCCGATACAATTCCTCGATGCTTCCCGCTCCGATGGCGTCCAGCATCGCCTTCCGATCCTCATCAGTATGCGGAATATACGGATATACCATACAAATCCCTTCCCCTCTTCACATAAAAAACGCCGTCGAAACACCGACGGCGTCACATTACCATATCATCCGATGCACCCCTTTTGAGGGTTCATCGCGTTCTGCGCATCGCACTGTTTTCCCTGTGTTTCCATGCAATCACCGGGATTGCGGATCCTCAACCAACGGGAACTGTTCCTGCAGGAATGAGAGGTCAAGGTCGGGATACAACGGGAAGCGCTTGAGCAACGCTTCGATCCGGTCGTACGCTTCCTTCTTCGCCGCGGGATCAATGTGCGCGGTGCTCTTGGATTCCTGACCCGCCTTCTCCCCTTTGGCAAGGATTGCCGGACGGCTGTGCTTCAACACCAGGGCGATTACATCGGCGATCTCCTTCATCTCCGGTTTTCCCATCCCCAGCGTGGTGACGGCCGGCGTTCCGATGCGCAGCCCGCTGGTGTACCACGGTCCATTGGGATCGAACGGCAACGCGTTGCGGTTCAGCGTGATGCCACACTCGCGAAGCGCGCCTTCCGCCTGTCTGCCGTTCAGCCCGAACGGACGGACATCCAGCAACATCAGATGGTTGTCCGTTCCATCCGTATCAAGCGGGATTCCCTGACGCATCAACTCATCGGCAAGGAACTTGGCGTTGTCCACGATCTGCTGGGCGTACGTCTTGAACGACGGATCCAACGCTTCGGTCAGGGCGATGGCTTTGGCGGCCATCATCTGGGGAAGCGGACCACCGATGACCAGCGGACATCCTTTGTCCACGCTCTCCGCGTACTCCTTCTTGCACAGGATCATGCCGCCACGAGGGCCGCGAAGCGTCTTGTGGGTCGTCGTGGTGACGACATCAGCCCACGCCACGGGATCATACGGGCCGGTGAACACCTTTCCCGCGACCAGGCCTGCGAAATGGGCCATATCCACCATGAAGGTGGCGCCCACCTTGTGGGCGATCTCGCTCATCCGCTTGAAGTCGACCTTCCGGGGATATGCGCTGTAGCCGGCGATCAAAATCAACGGCTTGATCTCCATCGCCATCTTCTCAATGGCGTCATAATCCAGCAACTTGGTCTTCTCATCCACCGTATAGCTGTAGGCGTCAAACATCTGCGCAGAGACGTTCTGCCGGTATCCGTGGGTCAGGTGCCCGCCGGAATAGTAGTCAAGCCCCAGAATCCGCTGGTTGCCCAACTTGGCGCGGATCTTGTTCCAATCCTCACGGGACAGGTGGGAGGGGTTGGTCACTCCCAACTCCTCAAACGCCGGCATCTGGATGCGGGTGTTGAGGATTGCCCAATAGGCGCAGAGGTTGGCGTCGGCGCCGCTGTGCGGCTGCATGTAGGCATGCTCCGCGCCGAACAGCTTGCACGCCTGTTCGTCGGCGAACGCCTCAATGGCGTCCACATTGTCGCATCCGGCATAGAACCGATGATACGGATACCCCTCGCTGTACTTGTCCGTCAGCAGGTTGCCCATGGCGCATTGCACGGAAAGGGAGGAGAAGTTCTCACTGGCGATCAACTTCAGATGGGTACGTTGGTCGGCGAGTTCCTGGACGATCCGTCCCGCCACAAGCGGCGACACCTTCGCCACTTCTTCCAAATTCGCGACATAAGCCACCATTGCGGCCTTGACGTCCTTGTTGCCTTCCAGATATGCACGCAACGCATCCATTGCCATCACCTCTGTCATGAACGTTTGCCTGTATTGTCCTTCTTTGCCCAACTCATTGTCAATGAACCTAGCCAAGAAACAGCCGGAAGGGTACAATGAGGAGCATGAACAGCGGTATCTGGCTCGACGTCAGTTCCATGGGAATTCTTGCCCTCCTTCTCGTCATCTACCAATACCGCGGTGACATACCCATACGACAGAACAAAATTCTCTTTTCCATGGTAAGACTGGCTTGTGTCTCCACCGTGGCGGACCTGGTCTGCGGACTGTATCTGGAAGGCACCATCCCTTCGTCAGACTGGGGTTTCTACATCGCCAAGGGCGTGATGGTATACGCCCAGACAACCAATGCATTCTTCCTGCTGTTGTACGTCAGGGAACTGACCAAACGAAGGAATACCCTCCGCGCCCAACGTGTGTTGCTTCTTTTCCCTTACATCCTGCAGACCGTCATGGTCATCGTCAACGTCCTGATCCGTTCCCGGGATTTTCTGGAAGGACCTTCCCTCCACCAGTTCGGCATTCCGACGATCATCATGACCATCACCAGCAGTTACTTCGTCATCATGTCGGTGGTGCTGTTGTTCCTGCATCATTCCAAACTGACCCCCTACACCATCCTGGCACTCTGCGCGTATCTGCTTTTCTCCTATCTGGGTTCCATCTGGCAGTTGAACGATCCCAACATCCGTCTTGCCAATTTCACCATGGTCCTCGGCCTGCTCAACCTGTACCTGACCGTCCAGAACCCTGAAGAGATCATCGACGGACAAACGGGATGCCTGAACAGAAAGGCGTTCACCAAAACCACCGAAGTGGCGCTGGAGGGAAAACAAGCCGAAACAATCGTCGTCATCGGAATCAAGGATTTTCCCCTGCTCACCGGACTCATGGACAGCGCTTCCACGACAGACCTTCTGACCCACCTGGTCGCCTCGCTTGGCCCCATCATCCAAGGCTCCGATCTGTATCGCATCGCCCAGGACCAGTTTGCCGTGTCGTTTGCCCCGGGAAAAGGGCTTAAGGCCGCAACAAACGCGCTTCTGTTGTTCTCCCAGACATGGAAAACGTCATCCCTGTCCCTGACGATGGAAGGATACAGCTGTGTGATCAGGCTGCCGGAAGACGCTTCCACGATGGATACGTTCTTCATGCTCACCGAACAGCTCAGGGTGAAAGCACATGAACAAGCACAAGAAAAGGTCCCCATCCCGGTGAATCAGTTGGATGTCCAGGAAGGCATCCGGCGGCAGAAGATCCACAATCTCGTCCTGGACTCGGATGAACGGAACCTGATCCTGTTGTTCCGACCAATCTATTCCGCCAAGGAGGGGAAAACCTCAGGGCTCCGGGCATCCCTTGCCCTGCAAGACGCCTCGGTCGGAATTGTGGAACAGGATGAGTTTCTGCCCTACGCAGACAAAAACAGTTCCATTTTCCGTTACAGCGAGTATCTGGTCCGTCGCTGTTGCGCCTTGTTGGGTCAAGGCATCCTCAGGGAACTGGGATTCACCCACCTAACCGTCACGCTTACCTCAGCCCAGTGGCTTCAGTTCGGTCTGGCGGAGTTGATCATAGGATACCTGGCCCAATATCTGATCGACCCATCCACCCTCTCGTTCGAAATCAAATGCGAGACGATCAACCAGGCTCCGGAGGGGGTGCGCTCCACGCTGATGACGCTCTCTGAACGGGGCGTTCACATCGTCATCACTCGATATGGGGAAGGGTTCACCGAGATCCACACCAATCTTCGTCTTTCCCAAGCAACAATCTCCTTGGGCAGTGACCAGTTTCCTCCACCCGAGGGCCGCGCTCTCTTCCCGTTGATCATCCACAGCAGCGTGGAGCTCTTTGGAAAAATCGGATTTACCTGCGCCGTGGACGGCATCCAGTCCGAAGCGGAAAAAACGGAATGCCTTTCGCAGGGTGTCGCATACCTTTCCGGGTCTTGGTTCGGTGGTCCGTACACGCTGGAGGAGCTTGCCCATGTTCGTTGAATACAACATCTGGTTTGATATCAGCGGACTGGCCATCCTGTTCGTCATCACGTTGCTGTACATCTTGAAGAATTCGGTGGAGGACAACACCAGCCTGATGTTCCGTCTTACGCTGGCCTTTTGTTTCATTTCCACCGCCGCTGACTTGTGGTATGGACTGTGGATGAATGGAACCACCCGACTGATGACCAGTCCGTTGTTCGCCAACGATATGACCAGCTACTTGTATTTTCTTGCCCATTTGAGTTGCGCGTTCATCTTCCTTCATTACATCAGGGAAGCCCTGGGAATCCATTTCTCCCGATCAGTGACCATCATCTCCACACTCCCCTTCATCATCTGTGTCTCGATCCTGCTGCTCAATCCCATTCACCGGTGGGTGTACTCCATTGACGCTGAGGGATTCTACCAGCGGGGGGATGGGTTGTACCTGTTGTATGGATGTGCCATCGGCTACATGGTGGCAGGGATGATGTTGTTGTTCCGGTACGGAAAACGGATGATCGCCGGCAGGTTCTACGCGCTCCTCACCTTCATCATCATGTCGTTTGTCGGAATCGGCATCCAGGCAGCGGTACCCTCGCTGCTGGTGGAGAACTATTTCGTTGATCTTTGCCTGCTCTTCGTCTACCTTTCCATGTACCGTCCGGAAGACATCACCGACGAAACGACACAGCTTCTCAACGAACGCGCATTCCGGATCCTTACGTCCACGTTGATCACCCGACACAAGCGATTCTCCTTGGTTTTCCTGCATCTGGAGGATGCGTCCTACATCCTCAGCCTGCTCAGCGAAGCATCCACCTCAGCGCTCAGATCCTCCATCGCCGAATTTCTTTCCAAGACATTCCGACGGGCGGAACTGTTCCATCTGGGGATCGGGCTCTTTTGTCTGTTGTACCAAGATCAGGGCGAGATGCAGGAAGAAGGGGTGGTGGAACAGCTTACCCATCGTTTCAGTCACAGCTGGCAGGCTTCCGGAGAACCAATCAAATTCACCAGCCGCATCGTCTCGTTTGTCTGCCCTGATGATGCCGCTACGCTTGAGGATTTCGTCGATGTACGATCCGCGCTCCTTCACGCAAAACCATTCCAGACGGTGGTGGATGTGAAGGGGCTGGATGTAGCGACGGAACGCCGCAACCGGATGATCGACCATATCAGCCGGACCTGTGTGGAAAACGGATTGCTGGAAGTGGTGTTCCAGCCGGTTTGGGACATTCATCGCCAATCCTTCCGAACGGCCGAGGCGCTGGTCCGGCTCAAGGATCCCCAACTGGGAAGAATATCTCCGGAAGAACTGGTCGCCGTGGCGGAGCGGAACGGAACCATCCAGAAGATTGATTCTTTCGTGCTGGATCGGGTGTGCGCGTTCCTCACCCAGCATGGAGACCACGTGGAAAACATCAACGTCAACCTTTCCATGGTAGAATGTGTCCAGACCACCCTGGTGGAACGCATCAACACGACGATCACCCAATGGAAGGTCAGACCGGAACAACTTCATTTCGAGGTGACGGAAACCGTCTCCAACCGCTTCCCCGACGTCGCCCGCAGGAACATCCAGACGCTGACTGCACAAGGATTCGTCTTCTGCCTGGATGATTTTGGTCAGGGATACTCCAATCTGGACCGGTTGATCTCCCTGCCGTTCGGCATCATCAAACTGGACAAACAGTTCATCGTCGGAGACGGCTGGGTGAACAATCTGCTTGTGTCGATGGCAGAGGTGATCATCAGCATGGACAAACAGATTTTGGTGGAAGGCGTGGAAACGGAAGAGCAGGCGAAGCGAGCCATATCGCTGGGCGCTGACTTCATCCAAGGATATTACTACGCAAAGCCGATGCCGCAGGCAGAGTATCTGGATTTTCTGAAAACGCTTTGACGGGACGTGGGAAAGGCCCTATACTTTGACCCTATGGAATCACAACGCGAAACGCTTTCCAGCAGGCTTGGGTTCATCCTGTTGTCCGCCGGATGCGCCATTGGACTGGGAAACGTATGGCGTTTCCCATACATCACCGGGACGTACGGCGGAGCGACGTTCGTCCTTATCTATCTGCTCTTCCTGGTGATCTTCGGCCTCCCCATCATGGTGATGGAGTTCGCCATCGGGCGAGCCAGCAGACAGAACATCGGCCTGGCATTGAAGACATTGGAGCCTCCCGGCACCCAATGGCATCGGTACGGTCCGTTCGCCATCGCCGCAAACTACCTTTTGATGATGTACTACACCCCGATCTCAGGCTGGCTCCTCTCCTACTTTTTCCACTCGGTGGATGGTTCGCTGTCCCATCTCTCCTCAGCGGAAGTCTCCACCTCCTTCACCTCCATGCTCTCCGATCCCTGGTCGATGCTCGCCTGGACGTCCGTGGTCATCATCCTGGGGTTCTTCATCAACAGCAGGGGACTGCAGAAGGGAGTGGAATCCATCACCAAGGTGATGATGGTCTGTCTGCTCCTGTTGATCATTCTCCTTGCCGTCAACAGCATGTTCCTAGAAGGCGGCTCGGAAGGCATCGCGTTCTATCTGAAGCCGAATCTCTCCCACATCCGCCAGGCGGGCCTGTTCAACGTGGTGTTCGCCGCGATGAACCAGGCGTTCTTCACCCTTTCATTGGGCATCGGCTCCATGGAGATCTTCGGCTCATATATCGGAAAAGAACGTTCCCTGACCGGAGAAGCCACTCGGGTGATCATTTTGGACACCGCTGTCGCGCTCCTTGCCGGCCTGATCATCTTCCCGGCGTGCTCCGCCTTCGGCGTCAAGGCGGATGCCGGCCCCAGCCTGCTGTTCATCACCCTCCCCAACATCTTCAGCCAGATGCCCGCAGGCCGGTTCTGGGGCTCCCTGTTCTTCCTGTTCATGAGTTTCGCAGCCTTCTCCACCGTGATCGCCGTCTTTGAGAACATCATCAGTTATTGGATCGATGTGCGTCACGTCCCCCGCAAGCGTGCCTGCAGGAACAACGCCATCGCCATGGTGCTGCTTTCCCTCCCCTGCATCCTCGGCTTCAACGCATGGAGCGGTTTCACCCCGTTTGGAGCTGGGACCGGCGTGCTGGACTTGGAGGATTTCATCGTCAGCTCCACCCTGCTCCCCATCGGTTCCTTGCTGTTCTGCCTGTTCTGCACCCGCAAAATCGGATGGGGATGGGACAACTTCCTTCAGGAAGCCGACCAAGGAACCGGCTTGAAATTCCCCCGCTGGGCACGATTCTGGGTCCGCTGGGGCATTCCTGCACTGTTCGTGGTGATTTTTATCAAGGGATATCTGGACATCCTCGTGCATTGACATACGTCGCGATATTTCCATATACTTACCGCGCAAATACATAGGAGGGCCCCTTGGCCAAAGAAGAAGCTATTGAAGTAGAGGGAATCGTCAAAGAAGCGCTTCCCAATACGATGTTCCGTGTGGAACTGCAGAACAATCACGTGATTCTTGCCTTTCTGTCCGGCAAGATGCGCAAGCATTACATCCGAATCGTCCCTGGTGACAAAGTACGGATTGAGTTGTCTCCGTATGACCTGACCAAGGGACGCATCACCTTCAGGGAACGATAAGCATTCTCAGCGAGCACACACGCCCACAGCTTTGTCGGGCGTGTGTTGTTGTATGCGTCATGATGGCTTGAGAATCACCCAGATGACGCCGCTGCCCCCGTAACACGCTTTGGGGCTGTACGCCTCACGCACCACACCGGAGAGACGTATCTCGCTGAGGGCGATATCCTTCAGCACCCCTTTGCCATCAGCGCTGTGGAGCCCTTTCCCCGGGATGACGCACACCTTCAGCAGATGATGGCGATAGCTGTCTTCCAGAAACGTACCCGTCGCCGTGGCGGCTTCCTCCGCCTTCATGCCATGGAGATCCAGCGTGACCTGCGGTTGCATCGCACGGAGTTCCGAGATGGTATGGTTGGGATGATCCGGCTCCCGCTTTATCTGTTTAGACCGCTCAATGGCCTTCTCCTCGTCACTCATCGTCGACCAGGAGGCGTAAATCTTGGCGAAGTCTGAATCCTCTGCCGCTTTCTTCTGTTCATACGAGTCAAGCAACGTCCCGAAATCCTTCCCTGACCCCTGCACTTCGGAAGGGGTGAACAGGTGTTGTTCCTTGTCTTCCTCTTCCTCCGCAACAGGAGATTCCGGATGCTGGTAGGTTTCCTGCAACACGCCTTTGCTTGCTCCGGTACGGGTCAGCTCCACCTTCCAGGCGACATCACTGGGATGGACTTCTGCAGACGGAATCGGAGATGGTGCGGGAGGTGTCGCCACCGGCTCCGGAGCTTTTGGGACGATGGTCTCTTTTCCTTCAAATTGATCCAGCAGTTCTCCGAAACTCTTGCCGCTTCCCTTTACTTGGGATGGCTTGTGCGGTATCTCTGGCCGAGATACCGGAACGACCGGCTCCGGAGTGGGTTTCCGTTGCTTAACCGGACGTACCGGTTTTGCGTCGGTCCCTTCGTATTGGGAGAGAATGGACCCAAAGTCCTTTGTCTGGCGATATGGTTGGCTCTTGTTGATCTTGGGCTGTTGCTTGGCAACAGGGCGGGACGCTTTCTGTCCGTGCTCCCGCTCCCATTCGGCGAAGATGTCACCGAAATCACGCCTGTCATCCACCGTGCTGGGATGCTTCAGCCCACCTTTGACGGTGGAAGGATCCTGTCCGGACTCCCACGCTTTGAGGATATCCCCAAAATCAGCATCCTTGTCGAATCCGGTAACGATCGGACCAGGATTTCGTTTGGGAGCCGGTGGAATGGTGCGTTTGTTCTTGGGTTCCGGCTCGGTGGTTTTTTCCACCAACCGGATGCCTTGGAACGGACGATATGCGTCATCATCTGCGGCAAGACGGTCTTTTTGGGTTGTCTTGGGTTGCTGGTGGCGTTTCTTTCGTCCCATCACACTTCCCTTACGTCAAGAATCTGGTCAACATACGGTTTGAGGATGTCGATCACCTTGCTTGGGGGTGCACCTTGCACCTTGATGGTGATCATCGCGTTGCTCGGCTCGGTTCCCATGAACGTACCAAGCGCGATGATGTCCACACCCTGCTCGCAGAGCGCCTGGGAAATCTTGGCGATGGTGCCGGGATGGTCGGTGACAAGAAACGAAACACGAACGCCGAAGTGACGGGCGCCGAACAGCTCCAACAGAATCTTGAACATGTCGCTCTTGGAGACGATGCCGACCAACTTGCCGTCTTCCAGGACGGGCAGGCAGGAGAGATCCTGGTCGACCATCAGACGGGCGGCTTCCTCCACCGTCGTGTCCTTGGTGATGGTCACCACGTTCTTGCTCATCAACTGCTTCACCGTAATCTTGGACAGCAGGTATGCCATCTCATGGATGGACAGGCTGGACGCCGGTGACGGGGATGCGTACAGGATATCTTTTTCGCTGATGATCCCCACCAGATTCTTGTTCTTGTCCAAAACAGGAAGACGATGGATTTTCTCATCCTTCATCAGTTTCGAGGCTTCCGCGATGGGCATATCAGGCGTCGCGGTCACAGGATTGCGGGTCATTCTACGTTCGATTATCATACGGTACCCCTCCCACCAGCAGTGTACTCCATTTCAGGAGAACCTTCCAGCGTTTCTTATTCCCCAAGATACGCCTGGCGTACCCGTTCGTTGACCAAGAGATTGGAACTGCGGTCTGCCAGAACGATCTTTCCGTTTTCCATCACATACCCTTCTGTGGACGCTTTCAACGCCATACGGGCGTTCTGCTCCACCAGGAAGATGGTCACCTTGTCCTGCTTGTTGATGTAGGAAATCTTCTCAAAGATATCCTGAATGACCAGCGGGGCCAAGCCCAATCCCGGCTCGTCCAGCAACAACAGGTTGGGAGAGCTCATCAACGCCCTGCTGATGGCCATCATCTGTTGTTCTCCTCCGGAGAGACTGCGGGTCTTCTGTTTGCGTCGGGAACCAAGGATCGGAAAGAAATCATACATTTCCGCTTTGCGTTCGGCGATCACCTTGGGATCCTTGACCAGGAACGCACCCATGTCAAGGTTCTCCTCCACCGTCATGTCGGTGAACACCCGCCGCCCTTCCGGAACCAGTGAAATGCCTTTGGCGGCGATACGATCGGTGGTCAGCCGTTTGTGATGAGGAAGCTCCGCGTCACAGATCGCTTCCCCGTTGTAGGTAATCTTTCCGGTGACCAGCGGCTCCTGCCCCATGATGGCTTTCAACAACGTACTCTTTCCGGCACCGTTGGCGCCGATCAAACAAACGACGTCTCCTTGGGAAACATGCATGGACACGCCGGTCAGCGCTTTGATGTTCCCGTAGGTGACACCGATATTCTCAATGGTCAGCAAATCAGCCATCACGCTTCCTCCTTGCCCAGATACGCTTCAATGACTTGAGGATTGGACTTGATCTCATTCGGGGTTCCGACGGCGATCTTCTGGCCGTAGTTCAGCACGGTGATGGAATCACAGATGTTCATCACCAGCCGCATGTCATGCTCGATCAACACCACGGTCACGCCCTCATCCCGGATACGACAGATCGTTTCCATCAACTGTTCCGTCTCCTGGGGGTTCATGCCGGCGGCAGGCTCATCCAGAAAGAGCAGCTTCGGACCACTGGCCATGGCACGGGCGATCTCCAGCTCCCGCTGGTGACCGTACGGCAGGTTTTTGGCAAGCTCATGCCGGAAGTCGGTCAGATTGAAGAATTCCATCCAGTGAAGCGCTTTTGCGTACAGGTCATCCTCTTCACTCTGCAGACGGAAGTAACTGCGGAACGCATTGGCGAACCGTCCCTTCATCGGATCCTTTCCCGTCTTGAAGTGACAGCCCAGCATGATGTTTTCCGTCACGGTCAGTTCCTTGAACAGACGAATGTTCTGGAACGTACGGGCGATGCCCAGACGGCAGATCTTCCATGCCGGCATTCCGGTGATGTCCTTGCCATCGAAATGCACTTTTCCGCTGGTCGGGACATCCAGCCCGGTCATGTTGTTGAACAGCGTCGTCTTGCCGGCGCCATTGGGGCCGATCAAACCGGTGATCAACCCCTGCTCCACCTCAAAATCCACATTGCTGACGGCCAAGATGCCGCCAAACTCACGGGTAAGCCCTTCCGTATTCAGCAGAATCATTGCTTACCCCCTTTGCGTTCCTTACCGTACAGGTGTTCCTTCCGTCCCATGATACCCTGTGGCCGCCAGATCATCATGACGACGAGGATCAAGCCGAACAGCACTTGTTTGAACTGCGGCGGGAAAACGGAAGAGAGCCCGGTCAGCTGCGGGAAGTAGCTGATCAACTGGATGATGAATGAGCCGAGGATGGCAGCCATGAAGTTTCCCATGCCTCCCAACACCACCATGCAGAGCACCATCACGGAAACCATGAACGTATAGGTTCCCGGCGTGACGGAAAGGCTGAAGACTGCCTGCAGGCTTCCTGCGATACCGGCGACGCCGGCACCCAGCATGAACGCGACAACCTTGTACTTCGTCACGTTGATGCCCGTCGAAGCTGCGGCGATTTCATCCTCACGGATCGCTTCCAACGCACGCCCCATCCGGGACCTTGCCAACCGCTGGAACAGCAGGTAGGCGATGACCAGGAACACGATGCAGAGGGTCAGGAACCCGACCTTGGTGTACGGGTTGATCTTCTTCCCGAAGATCGTCGCCATCGGGATGTTCTGGATGCCCATCGGGCCTTTGGTCAACGAATCCCAGTTATTCAGGACGTTCCGAACAATTTCTCCGAAGCCCAATGTGGCGATGGCCAGGTAATCACCTTTCAGGCGGAGCGTCGGCAGTCCGATCAAGAAACCAAACAGCGCGGAAACCACCACGGAAACCGGAAGTGTTTCCCAGAATGTCCACCCCAACTTGGTGGTAAGAATCGCCGTGGCGTAACTGCCGATGGCGAAGAATCCCGCCTGACACATGGAAAGCATGCCGGTGTATCCGGTGATGACGTTTTGTCCGATGGCCATCAACGCGTAAATGCAGGTGTAAATCAAAATCAACAGGAAAAAGCTCAGCATGTCAGACCTTCTCCTTTTCGGCGTGGCCGAGGATGCCTTCCGGTTTGATCAGCAGGATCAGGATCAGGACACCGAAGGCGATGGTGTCCTTCATGCCGGTCGGAATGCCCAAGACGGCCACTCCGAACGTCTCCAGAAGCCCAAGGATGATGCCACCGAGCATGGCGCCCTGGATGTTGCCGATGCCTCCGACAACCGCGGCGACGAATGCCTTCAGACCGGTCATCATACCCATGGAAGGATAGGCCTTGAAGTCCAACGAGATCAGAATGCCGCCGGTCGCGGCCAGAGCCGAACCGATGGCGAACGTCAGGCTGATCACCTTGTCGACGCTGATGCCCATCAGCATTGCCGTATCCTGGTCAATACTGGTGGCGCGCATCGCCTTTCCCATCCGGGTCTTGTCGACGAACAGCGCCAAGGCAACCATCATGATCGCCGCTACGGCAAGAATCAGGATCTGGTGCGGCGTGATGATCACTCCGTGTATGTTGATCGGCGTATTGTCGAACGGATAGTTGAATTTGCGGCTCTGCGTCCCAAACGCCCACGCGGCACTGTTGGACAACATGAAGGAAACGCCGATGGCGGAAAGAAGAGGCGCAAGACGTGCCGCGTGTCGAAGCGGCTTGTACGCCACCCGCTCAATGACCACTCCCAAAAAACCACAGGCGATCATGGCGACGATCATGGCGATGAAAAAGGACGTTACCGTCCACGCGCCAAGCGGCGCGCTTCCTCTGAGCGCGTTGTAGGTGAACAACCCGATATAGGCGCCCACCATCAGGATGTCACCATGGGCAAAGTTGATGAACTTCAGGATTCCATACACCATGGTGTACCCCAAGGCGATGAGAGCATAGATGCCACCAAGCGTAAGCCCATTCATAAAGTGTTGGAAAAACTCTGAAACGGACAAGATTGCGCTCCTTCAAAAGAGTCTAAAAAACAAGAATGAGGACCGATGCACGCACCGGTCCTCACCATTCTAACGTGGAACGGCTTCCTCCGGCAATTACTTCACGGAGACGAGCTTACCACCGGTAACGGTATAGGCACCTTTGTAGACCACGGAGGCTGCTGTGTTTCCCGTTACTTCGTAAATACCCTGGTAGGCGACAAGGTCACCATTGGGCTCAAAGTTCATCGTACCATTGACGCCCTGGAAATCCTTGGTCGCCGCGACTTCGTCACGGATCGCCTTGCGGTCAAACCCACCGGTCTTCTGGTAGGCGCGCTCCATGGCGGCGAACAGGATGTAAGCGGCATCATAGCTGTTGGTAGCGAAGGAATCAGGTCCCACACCGTACTTTGCGGTGTAGTTCTTGACGAACGTCTCATGCGCTGCGCTCTCCTCAGCCTTGGCAGGACCAACATAAATCACGCCCTTGGTGAAGTCACCAGCAAGATCAAAGATCTGCGGGTTGGAGAAACCATCGCAGGAGAGGAACGGAATCTTCATCCCAAGCTCGCTTGCCTGCTCCAGAATCTGGGCCATCTCAGCGGTGTAGTTCGGAATGTAAATCGCTTCCGGTTTGGCGGCGCGGATATTGGTCAGCTGCGTCTTGAAATCCTTGTCTCCAACCTGGAATGTCTCAGCGATGGTGACTTTTCCGCCATCGGCTTCAAAATTCTCCTTCACCCCTTCGTACAAGCCCTGGCTGTAGTCGTTCTTGGCGTACAGGACGGCGATGTTGCGGTAGCCCAGCACCTCGTAGAAGTACTTGCCGGCAACCTCGCCCTGCAGACCATCAGAAACGACGGTGCGGAACACGTAGTTGCCGATGTTGGTGATATCCTTGTGGGTGGCGCTCGGGGTGATCATTACGATCCCTTCGTTCTGCACCCGCTGACCAACGGCGAAACTGACACCGGTGAACACCGGTCCGATCAACGCGTTGATCTTATCAGAAGAAGAAAGCTTCTCAATGGCGGAGAGCCCTTTCTCCACGGAACCCTCCGAATCTTCGGTGATCAGCGTGATGGGAAGCTTTCCGGCGATTCCGCCCTTGGCATTGTATTCTTCAATGGCAAGCTTCACGGCGTTGTTGCACAGTGTGCCATAGTTTGCGTAGTCACCGGTCATCGGTCCGATGAACCCGATCTTCGGTCCCTGCACCTTGCTTCCACTTTCACTCGCCCCATTCGCGAACAAAGGGGAAACGGCAAGAGCCATTGTGGCGATAAGCGCCAGAACGAGCATCTGTTTCTTCATATAAACCTCCAACGGTTGAGCATTGAAATCGTAATAGAATGTGTATACAACAATTGGTATGTTTATTCAATCAGAAACCGCTTCCCAGCGTTGAAAAACATCAAAAAAAGCGCCAAGATATCAGAAGAATTCATCAGAAACCGCAGAACACACCCTCGGCGCATATGAATGGATCGCAACATGTTTCTTTCTTGGGTTTCCTGTTGTTTTGTCACTTCTCTTCACAAAATGATGGGTCTTATGCTATATTCTGGGCGTTTAGATTTATGCGTATCACAATCTTACAGGAGATACATATGGCTGATAAAAAAACAGGATTTTGGGAAGAATTCAAGAAATTCATTTCGAAAGGAAGCGTGATGGACATGGCAATCGGCGTCATCATGGGCGCCGCGTTCACCGCCATCATCAATTCGATGGTCAAGGACATTCTGATGCCGATCATCAGCTTGATCGTCGGACGGGTCAATTTCGCAGATCTGAAGTGGGTCATCAAACCGGCCACCGAAGGAACAGCGGAGACGGCGTTGGCCTACGGCAACTTCATCCAGGCCATCATCAACTTCCTGCTCATCGCGCTGTGCATGTTCATTCTGATGAAACAGTTCAACAAGATGAGGGAAGCGGCGGAAGCGAAAAAGAAGGCTGCCGAAGCCGCAGCTCCCGCCCCCGCGCCAGCGCCGGCCCCGGATATCGCGCTTCTCACCGAGATCCGCGACCTGTTGAAAAAAGACCAGACGAAATAACAGCAATCCCCATTTTCCATCGGCGGAAGTCCTTGGGCTTCCGCTCTTCTTGTGACAGCGGGCTTTTCGGACTATACTGGCCCAGGAGAGGCAACGGCATGAAGCATCCGTTCGGAACAAACATTTTGGTCACCGGAGCCACCAGTGGCATTGGACTGGCCTGCGCCCGTCTGTTCGCTTCCCAGGGCTACCAAGTCTGGGGCGTGGCGAGGAATGTCCAAGGACATGAGGAAACCGGCATCCGCTACCGTGCGATGGATGTCACTGACTCAGCCCAAGTGGAAGAGATGCTCGCCCGGATTGACGCCGAAGCGGTTTCAGAGACCGGACACCACCTGTCCGTGGTGCTGGACGCCGCAGGCAACGGCATCACCGGATCAGTCGACGCCACGCCCATCGACATGGTTCGCAGGCAAATGGAAGTCAACTTCTTTGGAACCCTGACGGTCAACCGCGCCGCATTGCCGTTTCTCCGCCAGGAACCCCGCTCGTTGATCCTGCTGGTCAGTTCCGTGGCAGGACGGATCACCGTCCCGTTCCAAGGTCACTACAGCTGTTCCAAATACGCCGTGGAGGCATACGGGGAAGCGCTCCGGATGGAAAGCGCCCGATTCGGCGTCCATGTTTCGATGATTGAACCGGGGGATACCACCACCGGCTTCACCAAGCATCGGGTCATCGCCGAGCCGGAAGACAGCCCCTACCGGGCGGCAGTGCTTGCAACCACAGAGAGGATCGCCCATGACGAACAGAATGGAGACAAGGCCGAGCGGGTTGCCAAGGTGGCTCTTTCCATCGCCAGCCACAGGCGGGTGCCGGTCCGTCGCGCGGTGGGATTCGTCTCAAAACTGGAAGTCTCTTTGATCCGGTTCCTTCCCGCTTCACTGGTTGACTGGATCGTAGGCCACATTTATCTGGGAGGTGCGTCATGACTGGCTGGATGATCCGTCATTTTGTCCCCAACGCGTCAGATACCAAAAACTCGGAAGTACGCTCTTCGTATGGAACGCTTGCGTCCGTCACCGGAGTAATCGTCAACTGTCTGCTCGTCGCGGCGAAAGCGGCGATGGGAATCCTCAGTGGATCTCTTGCCATCACGGCGGACGCGGTGAACAACCTCTCTGACGCGGGAGGTGGCATCCTCTCCCTTCTTGTCGTCCGCATGGCGGCAAAACCGGGGGACAAGGAGCACCCGTTCGGCCATGGCCGGATGGAATACATCGGCGCTCTGGCGCTGGGCTTTTTGATTCTGATGGTTGGTCTCGAACTGCTCAAATCCGGCATCAGTGGGATCCGCCATCCCAGGGAGCTGTCCGTCTCCCCGCTGATCATCACCCTGCTCAGTCTGTCCATTATGGCAAAGCTCTGGCTTTTCTTCTTCTATCGGAAGATCGGGAAGACCATCGACAACGAAACGCTCACCGCCGAAGGCCAGGACAGCGTCAGTGACGCCGTAGGCACGGCGGCCGTCCTGGTCAGCACGGTGCTCCAGTGGCTGTATGGCTGGCACATCGATGGATTCATGAGTGTGGTGGTCTCCCTGTTTGTCCTTCAGACAGGATTGAAGGTGTGCAAAAGCACCATTGACCGCCTGATCGGCGGCAAGCCGGATCCCAAAATGGTGGAGGAGATCACCCGGAGGATGCTGAGTTATCCGACGATCCGGGGAATCCATGACCTGGTAATCAACGATTATGGACCAGGGCGGTGCATCGTCACCGTCCACGCAGAGGTGGATGCCCACGGTGACATCCTTGCCATCCATGAGGTGATCGACAAGGCGGAACGGGAGATCGAGCAGGCAATGCACATCATGATCTGCATCCACATGGATCCGGTGGTCACCGATGATCCTGAGACCAACCGGCTGCACGCCGTCTTCTCCGCCTTCCTGAAGACGATCGACCCCAAGCTGACGCTGCACGATTTCCGCAGGGTTCCGGGAAAGAAACAGACCAACCTGCTCTTTGACGTACTGCTTCCCGACGACTTCCAGATGCCAAGCGCCACCTTGAATGAAAAGATTGTCGCCTACGCCCACACGCTGGATCCGGGATACAACATGGTGATCCGCTACGACAACGATTTCCTCTGAGCTTCCGGCATCCCCTTGCCCTCATGGGGTATTTTCGCTATAAGTGACAGATGGACGATCTGGTAGCTCAGTTGGATAGAGCGACTGCCTCCTAAGCAGTAGGTCGTGCGTTCGAATCGCATCCGGGTCAGCAGGGCCGTTCATGAAACCATGGACGGCCCGCTTTTGTCAAAGCACGATGCACAGGATGATGATGACAACGATTCCGATGGCAAGGGTGAGGAACGCGGCCTGACGCTTCCGGCGCTGGATCACCTTCTCCACGGTGGGACGGCTCTTCAGGTACGCCTCCCGCTGTGCTTTGAGGGCTTCGGCTTCCTGTTTCTTCTTCAGCGCATCCATCTCCTGCTCGCCCCGGACCTTGTGGTCCATGATGCACTTGGAGCATGGCACGACGCCATCACAGTCGGAAACCTGGTCGTAGTAGCTTTCTCCGCAGTCCGGACAGACGTAGCACCGGCGGAGAATCCCCCCCTCGGTCAGCTTGCACACCACCATGGTATGCCGCGCAGGATAGCGCAGCTCTTTGTGCATCAGCTTCTCCCAGAAGGTCTGGGGGTATGGCTGGCGTTGGACAGACTGCTGCTCATGGGCCAGCTTGACGATCCGTTCGGACAATCCCCGGTCCTGGGTGATCAACAGCACGTCCTCGTTCATCCCGATCCTGCTGAACAGTTTGACCAGATGGTCATCGGCGATGCCTTCCGAACCGGTGTCCCCGATCCGGACCAATCCCTGCTTGGCCAAGGAACGAATCAAATCCGGACGGATGGTGGCGCGGATACGCACCTCCTTGTCCTTCTCCGGATTGTCCTTCAGGCCGTGCAGCTCCTCCATCGTCTTCTCAAGGATCAACAGCTTCTTCTTCCGCCGCTTGAGGATCGGCTCCATATCCGCCACGAAGTGGAGGAACCAATCCATCTGGATGATCGGAGCGGTGTCCACGTAGATCTCGTTGAACGAGCGCACCTCCCCATCCAGCACATCCTCATACCCTGGATCCTTGCTCTTGTACCGGTCCAGGTTGTGCGTCTTGCAGGAGAGCACTTCCCGAAGGAGGTCCATCTGGTCCTCACGGACATGTTCCGTGTCGATGCCCACCGCACGGATTGCGGTCAGCACGGCATCCTTGGAAAGGTGAAATTCTTCAGAAAGCACGCCCAGGTAATCGCCAGGAGCGATCACCGGAGCCTTCGGTGTCCGTACGGGACGCCGGAAAAATCTTGCCATGAATACTACGTCGTACCCTTCTGTCGCTTGTCCTTGATCACCTCTATGACGTCGTCAAGACTCAACCCCTTTGCTTTGGCTTCATCTTTTTTATACGCGTACGGCAACGAGTAGTTGTTTCCATCATGCCTGACATAGAACCCAAACCTGCCATGGGCAAGTTCCACTTGCTTTCCCTCGAACTGACCATAGGTGAACAATGGTTCCACCGTCTTGGTCCGAGGCGTTTTTTTCATTCGATACGATCGGGACGGCGCTTTCTCCTGAGAAAGCAGCGACAGGGCTTCCTCAAGCGTGATGGCGAACAATTGCGCGTCCTTGTCTGTCTTGTTCAGGTTCCGGTAGGTGCCGTTGCAACCGACGTATGGTCCGTATTTGCCCACCGTCGCGAACACCTCCTCCCCTTTTTCATTCTTGCCCAGCACCCGTGGAAGCGACAGGTACCGCTGGGCGAACCGCGGATCCTTGGCCTGTTCGTCATCAGCCCAGGATGGAACGCTCGCCCGTTTGTCCCCTTTCTGCCAGTACGGCCCGAATTTGCCGTCAAGAAGCTGGATCCCGTCTCCCAGCTCCACCGGTTGCCGTCTGTTGGATTGTTTTCCTTTGGCAAGCAGATCCTTCACCATCTCATCGGTGACGGTTCCCGGCATCCACTCCGAAGGAATGGGGATGGCTTCAGGTTTTTCACCTTCCCCCATCGGTTTCTGCACATAACATCCGTACGGCCCCACCTTGATGGGGTTGTCATCGGATATCTGCGGCAGATGCAGCGTGCGCGCTTCCGCATTGTCCTGCTTGTCCATCTGCGCCTTGTCCTCAGCCTGTAATCCTTCGGGACCCAGATAAAACGCGTTGAGGAAATCGAGCTTCCGTTCCTTCCCCTCGGCGATCTCATCCAGACCAGATTCCATCTTCGAGGTGAAATCGTAGTCGATGAACCGGGCAAAGTGTTGTTCCAGGTATTGGCAGACGGCGAATCCCATGAACGTAGGGACCAGAGCCCCTCCATCCTTGGTTACATACGCACGGTCGAGCAACGTCTTGATGATCGTCGCATAGGTGCTCGGCCTTCCTATGCCACGTTTTTCCAGTTCCTGCACCAGCGACGCTTCGGTATACCGCGCCGGCGCCTTGGTCTGGTGTTCCTCATCGACCAACTCCAGGAGCTTCTCCGTCTCCCCTTCGGTCAGGGAAGGCAGCAACGTCTCCTTGTCGGCCAACGCGGCCTCCGGATCATCACTTCCCTCCACGTAGGCGCGAAGAAAGCCGGGGAACAGGATTTCCGTACCGGTGGCGACGAACGTCGCGCCGTCACGGGTGACCGTCACCGTGGTGGTCGCCTTGCGGGCATCGGCCATCTGGCAGGCAAGCGTACGCTTCCAGATCAAATCGTACAGCAACCGTTCCCGTCCGGTTAGCTCTGTTTCCTCCGGCGTGCGGAAGTGATCCCCCGCGGGACGAATCGCCTCATGGGCTTCCTGGGCACCCGCCGTATGGGCGGCGAAATGCCGTGGCTCTGGAGAAAGGAACTCTTTCCCGTACAACCCTTCCACCGATTCCCTGGCCGCCCGCGTCCCCTCCTCGGAGAGCGTCGGGCTGTCGGTCCGCATGTAGGTGATGTACCCGTTCTCGTAGAGCAGCTGCGCCACGCTCATCACCAGCGAGGAGCTCCAGTGGAACTTCTTGATGGCGTCCTGCTGCAGTGTGCTGGTGGTGAACGGAATGCTGGGATGGGTGAGAAACGGTTTCTTCTGGATGGAGGAGACGATCCACGGCCCATCTTTCAGACGGGAAAGGAAGCCATCGATCATCCCTTTGTCACAGAGCACCGTCCCTTCCTTGCCTTTGTACGCTCCGGTGATCGAATCGAAATCCTTGCTCTGGGCAAGCGTCTTGCCGTCGATGGAGACCATCCGGGCCTGGTACGACTGCCCGCCGGCGCTTTGCAGCGTGGCGACGGCATCGTAGTACAGGCTCTTCTGGAACAGGATACGTTCCCGCTCCCGGTCAACCGTCAGCCTGAGGCCAACCGATTGCACCCGGCCGGCGGACAACTTCTTGTTGGCCAGCTTCTTCCACAGGATCGGGCTGATGCTGTAGCCGTACAGGCGGTCCACCACCCGGCGTCCCTCTTGGGCCTGGACCAGATTCTCATCCACGTCACGACCCGAGGTGAGCGCCTTTTCGATGGCGCTTTTGGTGATTTCATGAAACACCATCCGCTGGTACGGTACTTTTGGCTTGAGCACCTGCAAGAGATGCCAGCTGATCGACTCCCCTTCCCGGTCCTCATCAGTCGCCAACAACAAACGATCTGATTTGGCCAGCTCGCTTTTCAGCTGAGCGATCAACGGGGCTTTGCCGTCAACAATGTGGTAATTGCAGGCATATCCATGCGCCACATCAATATCCATTTCCTTCTCACCCAAGTCCCTGATGTGCCCTTTGCTGGCGATCACCTTGTACTGTTTGGGGAGAAAACGGGATATGGTTTTCGCCTTGGTGGGGGACTCGACGATGATCAGCGTTTGCTTCGATGGTTCCATGGATTACTCCTGCTCGACGTTCAGGTTTCAACTATATACCGAGCGCACAAGAATTTGTCAACTCAAAGCAACCACAAGCAACACGCAGTTACTCTTCCACGAGCGTGAATTTCCCGTCTGAACCCTTCTCCGGATTGTTGAAAATGCCTGTCGCGGCCAGTCCGCTTCCCGTCGTCCAGAAGACACAGGCACGCTTCCCTTCCTTGGTGATGATGAACTGGTAGAAGCTCTGTGTCGTGAACGTCATTCCCAACGCTTTGCTCTTCACTTCCACCTGTACGCCGGTGGCGTCCTGAGTGACGGAACTGACCAGAAACCTGCTTGGTTTGGCGCTGGTGGTGTTGAACATCAGTCCATTGGCCCGGTACACCTCCGCCGAAGGATCGTCATAGTCCACCCAGGAACCGATCACCTCTGCCGGGCTGATCACCTGAAGTCCCAGTCCGGGTAATTCACTTTTGATGATCATTTGGCCACCGGGAACATCATCCACCACGTAGTGGAGCATGACGCACCGACCTTTGTTGTCATTGTCCGTTGGATTGGTCCATCGGTACGAACCGCTCCAGCTGGTCGTCTCCACCGTCACCTGGGCGGCATCCAGCGTCCGGTCGGACGCGTCCCGGGATGCGACGATCACCTGGTAGCGATGATTGGACAGCAGCGGATTGGCGTTTCCGCCAACGGTACAGGAGAAAATATTACCGCCGAACCGCGCCACCGGTTGGTTGTCCAGATACACGTCATAATGACTCGTCCCCTCGACGGACGACCAGGAAACCACCGCCTGATTGGGATAGCTCCGTTCCACCGTGACCGTAATCGCCCATACACACATTCCTGCAAGCAGAAGCGCCAGGGAGGCAACAAACCGTTTCATGTTCCCACTGTACCATATTGCTTGCCCATGGAGCAAGAAAAAGCTACTGTGTTGCCATGACGGTCGAACTGGTATCCTGTTGTTATGAACGGGGAAATTTCAGCTTTCCCCTGGGGGCGCTCTGTGTCCAGGAAGCGCTCCGCCAGGCAGGAATCCCGTCCCACCTGTCCAACTGTTACCTCTCTGATGATCCCCGCAAGGCCGCTTCCCGTATTTCCGCCGATGTGGTGGGGATCTCCGTCTACCTGTGGAACCGTTCGTGGTTCGACCAGTTCGTCACTGCACTGAAGAAACGGAACCCTCAGGTGATCCTGTTCGCCGGAGGCACCGAGGTGACAGGCCAACCCGATGAGCTTCGACCTGTCCCTGTACCGCTTCCTCATCCTCGGAGAAGGGGAAGAAAGCGTTCCCCGAGCCTTGATGGCGATCAAGGAAGGAAGAGAGATTCCCACGGGAGGCGGCATCGCCACCAAAGGGAGCCTGCTCATCCCGGGATGCCCTGAGCACCTTGAGGATCTCTCTTCCGTCCTGCTCTCCCATACGGCGGACCCGTTCCTCAAACAAAGCGACACGGTACTGTGGGAACTGACCCGGGGGTGCCCGTACCACTGCGCCTTCTGTTTCGAGTCCAAAGGCGTGCGGTCTGTCCGGCACTATCCGATGGACCGCATCACCAAGCAGAGCTGGACTACCTGGTCAGTCACCATGTGCACAATGTCT
This sequence comes from Sphaerochaeta sp., assembly GCA_022482495.1. NCBI lineage: Bacteria > Pseudomonadati > Spirochaetota > Spirochaetia > Spirochaetales > Sphaerochaetaceae > Sphaerochaeta > Sphaerochaeta sp. Next base: position 228,262 of record JAKVPA010000003.1, read on the forward strand.
TCGTGCTGGATCCGACGTTCAACATGGACAAGAAACGGACCAAGGAGATGCTTTCCCTGTTGGTCGAGAAAGCCCCGGACATCCATTTCACCTTTGAAAACCGGGCGGAACTGCTTGATGAGGAGATGGTCCGTCTGTATGGGCAGTTGGACTGTTCACTGCAACTGGGCATGCAGTCCAGCGATCCTGTAGTGCTCAAAGCCATCGACCGGGCGGCCAACATGACGGCGTTCGAGAACGGCGTACGCATGCTGGTCAAGGAAGGTGTCTCCTTCGGCCTTGATGTGATCATCGGGCTTCCGGGAGACACCTTGGAAGGGTTCTTCCACAGCTTGGACTACGCCATTTCGTTGAAACCGAACAACATTGACCTGTTTTTACTCTCCTTGCTTCCCGGCACGACGCTCGCCGACCGCGCTGATCGGCTGGGCCTCAGGCACCAGGAACAGAACCCCTACCTGTTGATCGAAAGCCCGACCTTTCCCAAAGAAGACATCGCCACGGCGCTGTCCGTCAAAACCGCCGTTGACCTGTTCTACACCAAAGGACAGGCCTATCAATGGTTCCCCCTCCTGGAAGAGGCAGGCGGCATGAAAGCCCATCAATTGATGTTGGATTTCGCCACGTTCCTAACAACCCAGCATCCCGAAGAAACGGATGTCTATGAACTGCAGGACCGTTTCGTCAAGAAGGTGCTCAAACGGCAAGGGAAAACGTCACTTCCTTCCCGCCCTGACCTCTTACATGGAACTGTACCAGGGCATCGCGTTCCTGCTGGAAACCGGAGAGTCCCCCATTGTACAGTTGCAGTACGACCCCAACGACCTGACAAAGCTGGAACAGATGCCGTTGTCCCAGTTCACCAAGGAAGTGAAACGACGTCCGTGCACGCTGTCCATCATCAGGGAGCGGGACGGATCGGTCGGATTCCTGGTTCCTTGAGATTGCCACTTCGTTCCAATTGGCGTACAGTTACTTCGGTATGAAACGAATTCTTCCCCTCATGATGATCGTGTCATTGGTGCTCAGTGGATGCGCGGTGACGGAAAAACTCTCCATCAATCCTGCCGGAGACGGCAGATCAGATCTCGCGCTGTCCGCCGAGCCGTTCTTCATCGATGTCCTGAATGATTTCGAGGAGTTTTCCGACACCAAGAATCCTGAGTCGGTGATGGACAAGGCGGTATCCGACATCCAGAAGAACCTGCAGCGGGGAACAGGCACATCCCAGGTATCGTTCACCAAAACAGGAGAGCGCAGCTACGAAGGGGTCTTTTCCTTCTCCAGCATCTCCCGCCTGCTTTCCGACCTTGGGGCGGATCCCGACCAGAGCCTGTTGACCGTCAAGGACAATACGATGACATTCTACCTGGATCTGGAGAACTACCCCCAACTGACCAAAGTGATCCCGTTCTTGGCGGACAAGAACTTCGAGCCATTCGGCCCGACGTACAACCAAGGCATCTCCGCGGAGGATTATCTTGAGATGATCAGCTTTATGCTGGGCGACGAAGGACCGGATGCCATCACCTCGTCCTCCATCGTCCTGGACCTCCAGACACCGGGGGATATCACGGCGGTCAGCGGAGGCACGAAGACAGGCCCGCGAAGCTTCCGCTTCCAGTTCCCGCTCCTCGATTTCCTCCTGCTGCAAAAGCCCATCCAGTGCAGTGTGAGCTGGAAGAACTGATCTATTTCGCCTGCTTGTTCACGTTGAACAGGAAGTGCATGATGTCTCCATCCTGCACGACGTAGTCCTTCCCTTCCATGCGGAGTTTTCCGGCTTCCCGGATCTTCTCCTCACTCTTGAAGGTGAACAGGTCGTTACAGTTGTACACCTCGGCCTTGATGAACCCTTTCTGGAAATCGGTGTGGATGATGCCGGCCGTCTCCGGGGCTTTCATCCCCGCCTTGAACGTCCACGCGCGGTCCTCGTCGGGACCGGCAGTGAAGAACGTCCTCAACCCCATGATATGGTAGGCATGCTGGATCAACCGGTTCAGGCCGGACTCCTCCAAGCCAACCGATTCCAGGAACTCCTTCTTGTCGTTCTCATCATCCAGCGCGGCGATCTCCGCTTCCATCTTGCCGCAGATCACCACCACCTCGGCGTGTTCCTCCGCAGCGATGGCGCGCACCGTCTTCACGTAGTCGTTGTCCGTCGTCGCGTGGTCTTCGTCGACATTGCAGACGTACACCACCGGCTTCTGGGTGATCAAATGGAGATCGTACAGGAGCCCAAGCTCCTCTTCATCCAAGCCAAGCGAGCGGACCGCCTTCCCATCGCCCAATCCCGCTTTGACCTTCTCCAACAGCGGCAGATACTTTTCCATCGCCTTGCGGTCCTCAGGCGTCATGCTCCTGGTCAGTTTGACCTGCTTGGCATACCGGTTCTCCACCGTGTCCAAATCGGCAAGGGCCAACTCCGTGTTGATCGTATCGATGTCGCTTTTCGGATCCACCTTGTTGTTCACGTGGATGACATCAGCATCATCGAAGCAACGGACCACGTGGGCGATGACGCCCACCTCCCGAATGTTGGCGAGAAACTGGTTCCCCAGTCCTTCACCCTTGGACGCGCCGGCGACCAAACCGGCGATATCGACAAATTCAAACGTGGCGGGAATCAGCCGCTGCGGGGGGATCAACGCCTTGATCTGGTCAAGCCGTTTGTCCGGGACGTTGACGATGCCCACGTTCGGATTGATCGTACAAAATGGATAGTTCGCAATTTCCGCGGGGGCGGCCGTCAGAGCGGAGAAAATGGTTGATTTCCCCACGTTGGGCAGTCCGACGATTCCACAATTCAGACCCATAGGATACCTCTCCACGAGAGTGTAGCACGATACGTGCTTTGGCTCAATGCGAAACAGGCCGCAGGGGGGTCGGGAGACTGCACAAACCGGGAAAACACGATAGACTGTGCGGTATGTACGAAACCAAAGAAGCGCCGGCAAAGGCGTTGCTGTTTTCCCTGAAGGAAGACGGGTCCGACCCGTTGATGGAAGCGTTGAACCGTGAGGAGCTGGAAAGCCTGGTCTCCACATTGGGGGACGAGGTGCTCTCCAGCGAAGAGATACCGGTACGGACCATCAGTCCTGCCACCTACATCGGCAGTGGCAAGGTCCAGGAGATCAAGGAAGAGATACAGGAGAAGGACGCCAACCTCGTCGTCTTCAACATGATTCTCTCCCCCCGTGTCCAGCGGAACCTGGAGAAGGCATGGGAGACCCCGGTGATCGACCGCGAGGAGGTGATCCTCCGGATCTTCGCCCAGCGGGCCAGGACGAAGGAAGCCAAGCTCCAGGTGGAACTGGCCAGCCTGCAGTATCAGCGGCCACGCCTCAGACGGATGTGGACCGGGCTGAACCGGCAGCACGGTGGATTCTACGGGACCAAGGGAGAAGGAGAGACCCAGCTGGAACTTGACCAGCGGATCATCGATGACAAGATCGTCCAGCTGAAAAAGGATCTTGCCAAGGTATCCAAGGACCGGGAGATGCAGCGGCAAAGCAGGATGCGCAGCCCCCTGCCCCGTTGCGCCATCGTCGGCTACACCAACAGCGGTAAATCATCCCTGCTGAACCTTCTCGCTCCGGATGCCGGAGTCCTGGTGGAGGACAAGCTGTTCGCCACCCTTGATCCCACCACCCGGATGGTCAAGCTCCCCGGAGGGGAAGAGATGTTGCTCTCTGATACGGTAGGATTCGTCAGCAACCTTCCCACCCATCTGGTGGAAGCGTTCAAGAGCACGCTGGAAGAAGCCAAGTACGCCGATTTCCTGATCATCGTCTGCGACGCATCCCACCCGGACATGCTCTCCTGCTGGAATACGACGAAAACGGTACTTGAAGAGCTCTCCTGCGCCGACAAACCGGCCATCGTGTTCATCAACAAGATGGACAAGCCGTTCGACATGTTCGCCGTCAACCGGCTGAAGACGCTCTCCCCGATCGTCGTCACCGGTTCGGTGACGGAGAAGTCCAACATCGATGTGCTTGATGATGTCATTCTGGATATGATCCACCGTCTCAGCCCGGTGATGGATCTGACCATCCCGGAAGACCGTTACGACCTGGTGGCCCGCATCCGCAGGGAGGGACAGATCATCACCATCGATTATTCCGGCGAAGGCGTCCACCTGACGGCGCGGGTGCAGAACCCATCGCTCAGGGACCTGCTTGAGCCATTTCTCGCCTTCGCCAAAGCATAAAAAAACGGAGGTCCGAAGATCCCCGTCCTTCCCTCATGCAGAGGATTAGTTGAACAGGTACAGGGCGCCGAGCGCTCCACCCATGGTAAATCCGATCGTCGGGAAGATATCCAGACCCGGACCCAGCATCAGGTAGAAGCTCCACGGAGCCTTGGGGAACTGGTAGTTCAGACGAACAGGCGCCAATGCGGCAAGGTGAAAACCACCGTTGTTGTCATTGGAATCAGGAAGGATGAATCCTACCTGGCCAACCGCACCGACGGTGAGGAACCAGGAACCATCCGTCCAGTCGAAATCAGCGACCTTGAAGTTCACGCCGACATCACCACCAACCCAACCAAGCCAATTGCCATTGGCGGAGCCGAGGGAAACATCACCGATCAAATCAAAGCTGTTGCTCATCTTGTACTGGAACGCCACACCATTGGTGGGCCAGCCCAAGTTCACACCGACTGCGTATTTCGTGGTCGCGGCACCGATGGTGTTGCTTTTTGCGGCAACCGGCGCGATCAACAGGGCAACGACAATCAAAACCAACCAAATCTTTTTCATTGTTTTTTTCCTTCCCGAAGGGATTGAATCCCTTCTCAGTTTCGTAGCGACAAACACTACATTTCTCAACATTACGTGTTGTCAGATATCGACTGCATCATCCCAAAACAGCCAAGAAGTGTCAAGACTGGCGGAAGAGTTCCTATTTGGTTATGATGGCGGCAGAGGTTCGTATGCAAGAGAGACAATTGACCGGCCGCGGTCTTCTTATCGGTCTTGGAGGCTTGGTCGTCATCACGGCAAGCTCGATGTACGTCGCCCTCCGCATGGGGGCGCTTCCCTGGCCTACGGTGTTCGTCACCGTCATCTCCATGGCGGCCCTGAAGAAATGCAAGAACAGTACGATCCATGAGATCAACTGCACCCATACGGTAATGAGCGCCGGCGCCATGGTTGCCGGAGGCTTGGCCTTCACCCTTCCAGGCCTGTGGATGCTGGATCCTTCGGCCAGCATTCCCACCTTCACCCTGATCGCCTTGACCATCGTCGGTACCATCCTCGGCACGGCGTTCACCGCCGTGTTCCGCAGACGGATGATCGAACAGGAACAGCTCCCTTACCCGATGGGACAAGCGGCGTACAACACCCTGTCCGCCGGCATGGAAGGAGGCAAGAACGCCAAGACGCTGTTCGCATCCATGGGCGCCTCCGCCCTGTTCACCGCCATCCGTGACGGAGCGGGGAAAATCCCTTCATTGCTCCAGCTTGCAGCCGGTACAGCGTTCAGCCAGCCCATGTACATCTGGGTTTCCCCGATGGCCGTCGGCATCGGAGCGATCATCGGCCCAGTCCTGGCGTTGGTCTGGCTCCTTGGCATGGTTCTCGGCTACTACGTCATCACCCCGGTGGGATTGGCAACCGGACTGTTTGCCGACATGAACGCCGCTGAGCTGTTCCGACAAAACCTGGGCATCGGCCTGATGATCGGCACCGGCTTGGGTGTTCTGGTGAAAGCAGTGATCCATCTCATCTCCAAACGCACCAAGACGGAACGGAAGAAGCTCACGCCCCGGGCATTATTCTCCCTGTTGCTGCTCTCCCTCCTCTGCATGATCATGCTGACGCTGACCACCAGTGTGACGTTCCCGGAAACGATTGTGTTGGTCATCGGCGTTTTCTGCGCCACCTACCTGTCCAGCATGCTGACCGGCCAGACCGGGATCAACCCGATGGAAATCTTCGGTATTCTGGTGCTGTTGGTCGTCCAGCCGCTGTTCCATCCCGCATTGGCCCCGGCATTCACCATCGTGGCGGTCACTGCCGTGGCGTGCGGACTGGCGGGAGACGTGATGAACGACCTGAAGTGCGGATACCTCCTCGGCGCTGATCCCCGCCAGCAGATCCTCGGCGAAGGCATCGGTGGCGTGGTGGGATCGATTGTTTCGGTGTTTGTCCTGTTGGCGTTGAAGCAGTCATTCGGTTCCTTTGGAACGGCGGAGCTTCCCGCGCCCCAGGCGGCGGCCGTCAGCGCGATGATCGGTGGCCCCAAACAGATGCCGGCCTTTTTGATCGGTTGTGTTGTGGGTCTGGTACTGTTCCTCTGCAACGTCCCGACGGCCACCCTAGGGTTGGGCGTATATCTTTCCACGGCGATCAGCACCATCATGGCGGTGGGTGCGCTGGTCGCGTTGCTGGTCCGTAAAGTCGCCGGACGAGCCAAAACCGACACCAAGCTGGTGGACACCAACCTGGCATTGGTTTCCAGCGGATTCCTTGGGGGTGAAGGAATCACCGGAGTGATCATCGCCATCATCTCCATGTTCTAAGGAAGGAAAAAATGGAAACTACCAAACGGATGCCACTGTCCCTGTATGGACTCTCACCGGAAAACCTGGTCACCGCGCTGGATCTGCAGAGGCCGTACGAAGGCAAACAGATCTATCGCTGGCTGGTCAAAGGAGCTTCATCGTTCTCCGAAATGACCGACCTGTCCAAAGCGGAACGGGAACGGCTGGGGGCTTTGATGCCCAGCCTGTGCAGTTCCACAGTGGAAACCAGTTCCAGTGACGATGACGCCACCAAGCTGGCCATCCGGCTGCACGACGGCGGCTTGATCGAATGCGTCGTCCTGACCAACGGCAAAGGGCAACGCACCGCGTGCCTTTCCAGCCAGGTGGGATGTGCCATGGGCTGCGCGTTCTGCCGCACCGGCACGATGGGGCTGGCCCGCAACCTTGCCACGGAAGAGATCATCGAACAGTTCATCCATCTGTCCAAACTGGGCAAAATCGCCCGCATCGTCTTCATGGGCATGGGAGAGCCGATGGCCAATCTTCCCAACGTGCTCCGCGCCATCCACTTCTTCCATGATCCCGATGGATTCGGCATCAGCTACCGGAGGATCACCATCAGCACGTGTGGCGTCGTGCCGGGCATCGGGAAGATCTCCGAGCTGAAGCTCCCCATCCGGTTGGCCGTCTCCCTGGTGTCGGCGGACGATACGCTGCGTAGCCGCATCATGCCGGTGAACCGCACCTGGAACCTGGCACCGTTGCGCCAGGCGCTGGCAAGCTACCAGCACGACGGTGGTAAACGGTTCACCTTCGAGTACTGCATGCTGGGCGGCGTCAATACGACGGAGTCGGCGGCGAAAAAACTCTCCGCCTACACCAAAGGCCTGGATGTGATCGTCAATCTGATCCCCTACAACGAAGCGGCTGAGTTGCCTTGGCACGCTCCGTCGGAAGAGGAGATCAGATCGTTCACCCATTACCTCGACCTGATGCGCGTCCCCTACACCATCCGCATCTCCCGCGGCGGGAACATCAGCGGGGCGTGCGGCCAGCTGGCCACCAAGGCGATGTCCGGTTACGAAGAGGACGAGGACGACGAACCAGAAGCCCCAGCGCGATAACCAGGACGAGAACGCCCAGCCAGAACGCGCCGGAGATCGTCCGGTCCGCTACCGTTCCCAGCAATGGGGAGAGGAGAATCTCCACGCCATCGAAGCCCATCTGCTGCAGTGACAGCACCGTCGCCCGGTTTCCTTCCCCGGTGAACGAAACCTGGGTGCGCGTCGCGTAGGGAAGAAACAGCGTGCTTCCCAGCCGGAGGGCAAGCACCCCGATGACGGCGCTTGCCATCCCCGTCCCCCACGCCAACGCGACGCACCCTGAAATGGCGAGCGAAAAACAAACCAACGAGGCGCCCCTGTGGCGGTACAGCCGTTCGGACCATACGCCGCCCGCGATGGAGACCAAGGATAGCGCCAGATACGGGAAAGAGAACGAAGAGACGGCAAGGCCGGAAGCCTGGTAACGAACCTGCACCAAAAACACGGTGAGAATCTGGTTGACGGCGGCGACCAGCGCGACGGCAAGCAGAAACCGCACTTCCTCCCATCGCGGACGGGTCCACCTCACCCCGTGCCCGTTTTTCTCTTCCATCGGGACTTCCGGAAGCAACACCATGCATCCTAACGAAAGGAAACTGGTGATGACGGTCAGCCAACCGCTTTGCTCCAAGGGATCAGAAAGAAACGGGAACAACACGGAGACGACCAGGAGGCCGGCCATGCCGCTTGCCTGGTAGACTCCGTATCCCTTCTGGCTTCCGTCCACCCGGGAAAGGTAGGCGGAATCCACCCCACTCTGGGCGCTGTTCGCCACAGCGAGCAGGAGCCGTTCGATGAGGAACACGGAGAAGGAATGAGCCTTCCAGAATACAATTTTCGAGAGGAACAGGACGAGGGAGGAGATCACCAACGTCCTGCGATACCCGATCCGGTCGGCGACATATCCCCACGGGACCTCCAGAAGGAGGCCCAACGCCAGGGAGATCGACTCTATGACCAGCAGGGATGTAAGGTTCAGTCCCCTCGCCTGACGGTACACCGTGGCGATCGGGGCATAGAACACCAATCCAGCGAAAAACGACGAAAGACAAAGCAGTCTCCCGCCATGAGACGTAACGGAACGCATACGACACACTCCATGCATACGGATACCGGCCTCGTACAAGGCCGGAGAAAAAGATCCGTATGCTCAGATTGGAGCGTGCCGCACTGCTTCCTCGATTCAGCGAGCCAGGGAGCCCATTGGATCCCATGGCTTCAGGACGATCGGCTTTTGGGAGAGCATCGCTTTCTGCGCTTCAGAAAGATACTTCTTGTTGACGACCACCTGGTAGGTGTACTCGTCGAACCACCGGTCCGTCATGACGAAGAACCCTTTCAGTCCGGGTTCATCGCCCCAGGAATTCTCCACTCTCCAACGGTCAGGCGTCCCGTTCTCATCCAGGTTCACCCCGGTGAGCACCATGGCATGGGTCATCAGGCTCTCGCCGTAGTCCAGCCGCTGAGCCTTGGAAAGCGGGAAATTGGTATCGAACAGATCCTTGACGTCCAATGCTTCCAGATCCATCATGCCGGCCTTCCGGTCGGAGAACTGCCCGACATCACTGCCGAACCACACCGCCTTGCCATCCTTCAGCTGCTTGATGGCCAGATCCTTCAGGTCGGAGATGGGAAGGTTCAGGTAGAACACGTCGCGTCCCCCTTTGACGTTGCCCAGGTACTGCACGGTAAAGGTCTTGCCGTACGGTTTGTCCGCCGTCGGCGCGTTGATCAACGACACGTAGTCATCCAGGTTCATGCCGACATACTTCTCGTAGAATTCCTTTGGTGTGATCTTTTCGTCGCGGATGAACTTGTCGTTCTTGTCCCGCGTCTCGAAGGTGAAGGTCACCGGGGGCTTGCCCAGGGCGATGCACAGCATCCGATAGATCGTCTGCAGCATGTCCTGCTTCATCACCCTGAGCTCCGCTTCCGTCTTGCCGTTCTTGGAAGCGGCAGTACGAAGAATGCAGGCGAATTCCCTGAGTTTGGTGGTCAGGTACTTGTCCAGCTCGCGGGTCGCCGACGAAGCGACCGATTCCGGCATCGCTTCCTTGGGCACCACACCGTACTTCTCCACCAGGTTGACGAACATGTCCCACTGACCGCCGTCTCCCATCGGGCCGGACAACAGGTAGCTGACCACGCGGCCGTCAACCGGCTCGTCCTTCGTCTCGATGATCGATTCCAGAAACCAGTTGGATCTCTCCAACTTGTCCCAGAACAGTGGATAGTTCTGGGAAAGCTCAAACGTCTTCAGGTTGAGCTTCTCCATCACCTCGATGCGCATCACGTTCAACGCGGCGAACATCCAGCACCGGCCGGATTGCTTCTGGTTGGTAATGTCCCCCACATTGGGAAGACTCACCGAAAAGCTGTGGCGCACTTCACGGGGACGATACACGTTGGCGGCGCTCTGGTTGATGCCATTGGCCACCACGGCGTTCATCGCCACGATGTGCTCCCGCTTGCTGTCAAAACTGGTACCAAACTCCTGAATATCTTCACGAGTGATTGATTCGTTCATTGTAAAACTCCTTCAAAAAAGGAGGGCTCCCACCAGAGAGCCCATCCCTTGTCGTTATTTCTCAAGGACTGCCTTGATCCTCCGCACGCCTGCGGAAGAGCTCTGTTCCTTGACGATCTTGAAATGCCCCATGCCACCGGTATGGGTGACGTGCGGGCCTCCGCACACTTCCCGTGAGAAGTCTCCGATGGAATACACCTTGACCTGTTCGCCGTACTTGGCGGAGAACTGGGCGAACGCACCTTCCTTCTTGGCGTCCTCCAGACTCATCACATCGCACCGCACCGGGAGATCGGCCTGGATTTCCTTGTTGACCAAGTCTTCCACCTGCTGGATCTCTTCCTTGGTCAGCGGCTTGTCATGGTCGAAATCAAAACGGAGCCGCTCCTCGGTGATGTTGGAACCCAGCTGCTTGACGTAGCCGCCCAGCACGACGCACAGCGCCTTGTGCAACAGGTGCGTCGCCGTGTGGAGCGCCGTTGTTTCGGCGCTGTGGTCGGCCAAGCCGCCTTTGAACACCTGCTCGGCGCCGCCGCGGCTGATGGCCTGGTGTTTTTCGAACGCTTCCTTGAAGCCAGCCTCATCCACCGTCATGCCATGCTCTTTGGCAAGCTCTTTGGTCAGCTCAATGGGATAGCCGTACGTATCGTACAGCTTGAACGCCGTCCGACCGCCGATCCGCTTCTGGGGATCCTTCAGCAGGTTGGGCAGCATCTTCTCAAATTCACGCTCCCCTTTGACCAGCGTCTCCTCGAACTTCTCTTCCTCGGCCTGCAGTTCCTTGAAAATGAAATCCTTGTGGGCCAGAAGCTCAGGATACGGAGCACCATACAGATCCAGGACGATCGGGGCAAGGTCACAGAGGAACGGCTTGTCCATCCCCAGCTTGTGACCGTGCCGCACGGCGCGACGGATCAAACGGCGCAGGATGTACCCCTGCCCGACGTTGGACGGAGCCATGCCTTTCTCATCCCCCAGAATGAACACCGCCGTACGGATGTGGTCGGCGATGATCCGCATGGAAATATCCGTATCCGCGCTCTGGCCGTACGTCACGCCACTGAGTTTGGAAATCCCTTCCAGGATTGGGGTGAACACTTCCGTCTCATAGACGCTCTTCTTCCCCTGCAGAATGGTGATGGTCCGTTCGATGCCCATGCCGGTGTCGATGCACTTGCGTTCCATCGGGACGTACTTGCCTTCCGGGGTTTTCCGATAGCCCATGAACACGTCGTTCCATACTTCGAAGTACTTGCCGCAATGGCAACCTGGCCTGCAGTCAGGGCCACAGGCGGGAGCTCCGGTGTCGATGAACATCTCGCTGTCCGGACCGCAGGGACCGGTCTCTCCGGCCGGACCCCACCAGTTGTCCTCGCGGGGCAGGAAGTAGATCCGCTCCTTGGGGATGCCATGGCTCATCCACGCTTCGGCGGCCTCGTTGTCCCGGGGTACCTCATCGTCACCGGCAAACACAGTGACGGAGAGCTTGTTCTGGTCGATGCCCAGCACCTGGGTGAGGAACTCATAGCTGTAGGCGATGGCCTCTTTCTTGAAGTACGCGCCCAACGACCAGTTGCCCAACATTTCGAAGAACGTCAGGTGGCTGGGATCACCCACCTCATCGATGTCTCCGGTACGGATGCATTTCTGGTAGTCACAGAGCATTTTCCCCGCAGGGTGCTCCGCTCCAAGAATATAAGGTACAAGGGGATGCATGCCGGCTGTGGTAAACAGCACGGTCGGATCATTCTCCGGAATCAGTGAGGCCCCGCTGATCTGCTTATGGCCTTTGCTGACGAAGAAATCAATATACTTCTGACGTAATTCATTAGCGGTCAACTGTTTCATAGTACCAAGAATCTTAGGTAAACCCCCGTGGAGTGTCAAGGCGATGATCAAAACAGGGAAAGCTGTTCGGGAAGGATTTTTTTCGGTTTTTTCTCTGCGGGTTTGTCAGGAAACAGATGCCGGGTGATGTCCCCAGGCTTGTCCACCACAACCACACCGGAACGCGAGGCAAGCCGACGTGGCCAGAGGAGCGCGTCGTTGTCCACCGAGCTCCGATACAGGAACACGGGACGTCCCGCGTCCAAGGCGAATTCCGCCTGGCTGACCGCCCCTCCTCCATCACGCTCCTCGATGACCACCACGGCGGAAGCCAACGTGCAGAGCAGACGGTTGGCCAGGGCGAGAAACCATTTCTGTGGGGTCAGCGCCGGACTGAACCGGCTGACGAGAATCCCCCGTTGGGCGATCTCTTCCTGCAACTTGGCATGCTCCGGGGGATAACAAGAGCCCAGTTCCGTCCCCAGCACGGCGATGGTCGGCCACCCGTTCTGCAACGCCGCCAGATGGCTGACGCCTTCGATGCCCAGCGCCATACCACTTGCCGTGACGATTCCTTTCTTCCCCAACGTCTTGACCGTCTCAATGCACAGACGCTTGCCCTCTTCCGAAGGCCTCCGGGTCCCCAGCACGGCGACGGAGACACGACCAAGCAACGATCCATTCCCCCGGGTGAACAGGAACCGAGGGCAGAATGGGGAATCATGGGTTCCTTTGGGCCATCCCCCATCCTCCCACGTCAGGACATTGACGTCATCCGGGATGGATTCAAACGCCGGCCGGCATTTCAGATAGGCATCCGTCAGGACGCGGGAAGAGACGCCGAGCAGCTCGGCGTACCGGTCGATCTCCACCGAGATGTCATCGCTGGTGTCAAATTCCGCACACGCCTGGCCGAAGGCGGTGACGGCCTTCGCTTCCGAACCTTGGGAAGCGATGACCATCGCCTGGAAATTCAGAGCCCTGCGTACCTCTTTCCTCATGATTGTACTCTGCCACAGTGGGGCGTCTCTGTCCAGAACAGCTTCAGCCTCCGTACTTCCGGTACTGCTCTGCGATGATGCGCAGTCCCGTCTCCACCTTTTCTTCCGGAGCTGAGTAGTTCAACCTGAGACATTTGGTGAAGTGCGGATGGGGATACGGTTTCCCTTCCTTCTGGTCGGGGTGACCGAAGAACGAATATTCCCCTGGTACGGTGATGACACCTTGCTGTTTCAGCACTTCGTAGAATTGGCAGGTCGGAAGGGAAAGCCGTGGCAGATACAGCCAGCAGAAGATGGATCCTTCCATCTTATGATAGGCGTAGTCCGTCCCGGCGAAGAACGTTTCGATCCACTGCTGGGTCTGTCTGGCCCGCTTCTGATAGTACGGCTGGACGGCATGCTTGGCCAGTTCCACCAGCTTCCCGCTTTCGATGAGAGATCCGGCAAGCACCTGTCCCATCGAACCGCTGGTCAGCGAAACGATGGCGTTGATGTTGGACAGTGCCGTGATGATCTCCTTCCGGGCGACGACGATCCCGGTGCGGATGGCCGGCAGCCCGATCTTCGAAAGGCTCATCGAAAGGATGATGTCCTGGTTCCAGATGGGCTCCGCGTGATCGATGAACACGATGTCGGGGAACGGAAGGCCATAGGCGTTGTCCACCAAAAGTGGAATACCATGGGCATGGGCGAGATCGGAAAGATGATGGATCTCCTGGTCGGTCAGGACGTTGCCCGAGGGATTGGTCGGCCGGGTGACGCAGATGGCGCCCACCTGCCCGTCCTCTCCTTCGTTTGTATGCGCTTCCAGATACTCCTCAACCAACGGGAAGTCGATGGCGTACTTGAACGTGTGCTCCCCCAGGTAGGTGCATCGGGATGGCAGGCTGACGAACGTATCAGGCTCAATTCCCTGATCGGCATACCCCACATACTCTGGCATCAGGGGAAAAAGCACCGTCTTCTTCCACGTATGGCGATCCCGGGTGAAGGAACCGGAGAATAGGTTGAACAGGTCGAACATGGCGCTCTGCGAGCCGTTCAGCACGGCAACGTTCTCCGGTCCGATCTTCCAGCCATACGTGTGGGAAAGGTACGAGGAGACCTGCTCGACGAAGCGCATCCTTCCCTGCGGCGCGTCATAATGGGCGATGACGTTCTCAAACGCATCCCCGTCAGCGAGCAGTGCTTCCATTTCTCTGCGGTACGCAGCTTCCACCTGGGGAATGCGCGCGGGGTTCCCCCCACCAAGCGGGTACGGAGTAACCCCTTTGGGAAGGGGTTTGCCAAGGTCATCCATCAACGAAAGGATTCCTGACCGCGAGGTCAGTTTACTGCCAAAATCAGAGAGTTCCATGGAAGGCATCGTACCCAGAAGTCCGGGTTATCGCAACATCCCAAAGATAAAATAGTGTTACGGAAGCGTGGTGAAACTCACCGTGATGGTATCCTTGTACGTTCCGCTCGCCCCATTGGCCGCCGCATTGGCGTCAATGCCGGAGACGATCAGATCCTTGATGTTGGAACCATTGACGATACCCGTCCAGTAGTACTCATCTCCCTTGGTCAGCTGGTCGCTGCCCAAGTACAGGTTGAAATCAAGCGGCGTTCCATACCCGCTTTCCGGAGTCAGCTGGAACGCGGTATCACTGGCGGCGTTGTCGGTGAAGGTCATCGACTGGGTGTATGTTTGGCCTGAGATTCCGTTGGTCAGCACGATGTTCGCCTGGGTGATGGTCGCCTTGTTGCTTCCCACCGCATTTTGGATGCTGAAAGACGACTGCGTGTCGGTGAAAAAGAACGAAAGCTCAGGAGTGGGCTCTTCAACCTTATCGCCGTAGATCATGCCATTCGCTTCAATATCCGAGTACGCCGCAGAACCGACAACATTCGTGGAAGCCGTTCCATCGACGCCATTGACAGGAACATAGGTAGTATAAACATCCGGATTACTTGCCATCGATCCTAATCCCGTATTGGCATCATCGCAACCGCCACTTTGATCGTAGGAGCCAACCCATTCGGGAAAGTGAGCGTCGTATCTTTTTTGTAATAATTACCCCACGTCTGGAGAGTTCCTGTCGTATTCGGATCAGGAGTGTTGCAGTTCATCAAATAAAAATCAATTTCCAACGGGTTTACCGTAACCGTGTTCGCACTCCAATTATCGGTGCCTCCAAGAGGTATACTACTGTCGCCGTAGAACGGAGAAATCGCCGGAGCAGAACCGCGTCCATTGATGTAGGAAACCGCCACGATCGTAAAAGGCGCATCAACGTATGAATAGGTAGGATTTGTAGACGGATCAGACCAGGAATACAATCCCCGCACCGTAATGTTGGAACCGTTGGCCACATTGAGAAGCCCAGGCGTATAGATGGTTCCCGCTCCCTCTGAGGATGTGATGACCAGCGTTCCAATCTTCGCCCCGATGATGCGATCTGAAGTATACGGACCGGGTCTCAAACCAAAATAGATATTGCTATCCGGCGTATACGTTGCCGTCACCGTTCCAAAACACCCGACGGATACGATGACGAACAGGAGAAGGAATGCGGCGAAACGCTTGGTTATCATATGTCTTCCCATTTACTGGTAATGTAAACATTTTAGTCGTAAAAGTAAAGATGTAAGGCATCTGTAATAATAATCATCTATCTACGTTTTTTATTATATATTATAAGATATATTTGAATTCAAAAAGTTGATACCTGTTTCCCCTTTTCTTCTGTCATATGTATGGTTTTTTTCCTTTTTATGAAGCCTTTCGGATTCCTTGTTTCCTTTTTTTAAACCGCACGAATAGGATGAACGTACACATCCTCTCCATGTAACCTTCGATTTTCATCAATAAACTATCTTCACAAAGTATGGAAGAAGCAACTACAATACCATACGATCGTTTGTTCTTTTTCTAGGTTGTCCCTTTTCGTGTTGCGTATCAGAAATCATGGAGTCATTGTTGTGAAATCACATACTTCAAACATCATACGTTTCGTCGTGCTGCTGGCAAGTGATCTCCTTGTTTTGATTCTTACCGGACTCTGGGCCATTTTCCTCACCATTGGGCGATCGGGGAACTTCGTCCTCGCTTCTTCCCATGATGTTCATCCTTGTCGGCGGAAAGATCGTTGTCGCCTATCTGTTCCGGGTGTACAACATTTCCTTGCGGTACTGTTCGTTGGACCTCTTGGTCCACAGCCTTGTCTCTCTTTCTGGTGGACTTTGGCAGTGTACCTTGGCTTCGGCCTGAAGGATGGCTTCGCCACCATCCCATCCCGGCTTGCCGCAAACCTGGCCATGTGGAACTACATCGGCTTTGTCGGGTACCGGGTGTTGTACCGCCTGGTCTATGAAGTCCAAGGGAAAACGAAGGCCCCGCACCACCAAGCGGGTGATCCTGTATGGCGTCGGAGAATGCGGCAAGGCGTTCATCCGCCACGAAGACCAAGGCAAAACGGACTATGAGATCATCGGGGCACTGGATGACGACCCGAAATACTACAAGCGGATCATCCTGGGCAGAAAAGTGCTGGGTACGATCGACGACCTGGAAAAGGTGTACATCCAGTACAAACCTGACCTGTTGATCGTCGCCATCTCCTCAGGTATTTCCGCGGAGAAGATGCAGAAGCTCGCCGTCCTGTCCAAACACTATTCAGTGGACGTAAAACTCGCCCCTTCCATGTTTGAGCTCTCCTCCAGCAACCACAAGTCCGAAATGGACCTTCGTTCGCTGGACTACCCTGACCTGCTCGGCCGTCCGTTGATCTCCATCGACCGCCAGCCGATCCTCGACATGATCCAAGGCAAACGGGTGATGGTCACCGGAGCCGGAGGCTCCATCGGCAGCGAGATCTGCCGCCAGCTGAAATCGTTCCATCCCGCCCAACTGCTTCTGTTGGACATCGATGAGACGGAACTGCACGACTTGTCGCTGGAACTGCACGACTACCAGCAGGAATTCTCCCAGGACATCTTCCCTATCTGCTGCGACATCAAGAACAAGGAGAAGATCGACGAGATCTTCCGGACGTTCAAGCCGCAGATCGTCTTCCACGCCGCCGCGTACAAGCACGTCCCGATGATGGAACTCTACCCGGAGGAAGCCATCCGGACCAACATCCCTGGTTCGTACAACATCATGACGGCGGCAAAAGCGAACCACGCCGAGAAGGTCATCGTCATTTCCACCGACAAGGCGGTCAACCCGACCAACGTGATGGGAGCGACCAAACGTGTCGTCGAGATGGAGGCGGCCCTGCTGACCAGCGACGAGACCCCAATCGTCTGCGTCCGTTTCGGCAACGTGCTGGGAAGCCGTGGTTCGATGCTTCCCTTGTTCTTCCAACAGATCAAAGGCGGGGGTTCCCATCACCGTGACGGACAAGAACATCATCCGTTACTTCATGGCGATCCCCGAAGCGGTCGGCCTGGTCTTCCGCGCCGGCGCGATGGGGAACGGCGGAGAAGTGATGGTCCTGGATATGGGAGAGCCGGTAAAGATCTACGATTTCGCCGAGAAGCTCATCGACATCTATGGGGACAAGGAAAGAAACAAGATCATCATCACCGGCCTTCGCCCCGGCGAGAAGCTGTATGAGGAGCTGTTGGCCAACAAGGACAACACCATCCCCACCACCAACAAGCGGATCTTCAAGGCGAAGGTCACCGGGACGCTCCAAAAAGAGACCTTCGAGAAAATGCTTTCCACCATTGAACAGGACGATACCAAGACGCTCCTGGCCAATCTCAATGCCGTTGTCCCGGAGTACACCCCCAAACCGTGCAAAAGTTGGGAATCCTATACGGAACTGGCATGAAGGAGAAGGCGGTTTTCTGGCAAAAAGGGTTTACATGAATGAGATAATTTGCTATTCTCTTTCAAGCGTTCGCCGCTTTAGCTCAGTTGGTAGAGCAAAGGACTGAAAATCCTTGTGTCCCCAGTTCGATTCTGGGAGGCGGCAATTCCACAACCCCTTACTTCATATGAGGTAAGGGGTTACGTATTTCTAGGGTACAAGAGACACTCAGAACTTCGCATCGTAACAACCAAAACCTTGGCATTCACCCATAACGGTTGGTACATTCCAAACAGCAAGAGGAATCTTGCAGGGGGATCGAGCTCCGGCAACCTGAGGTTCGGGGCCTTTTTAGGAAGCCCTGCAAGACGATACAACAACGGGTCAGTCTTCTTCGGCCAAGAAGTTTGAAACTTGATAATCCCCACAAAAACAGAGCGATGCAATACTTCCTGAGAATGGGAAAGAAGCAATCCGGTAATACCGATTTGCAACATTCTCCTTCCCGTTCTCAGGAATCAGGAAGCGGTATACACTCGCCTACACAGACAAAAAGCGTGTCCCTTGATTTTATCTGAAGATTTTACGCACATGTGCACAAATTCTTCAGTCTCTTCCTTCTCCTCCCTGTTTCACCCGACGTTCATGGTCCTCTTCTCTCTATGTTCTGTAATCAATAACTGCAAACACTTGCAAAAATTTATTACAGAAAGGTAGTCATGAACCAGGAAATCAAACGGGATCGATATCTCGACAAATGCATCAAGAGGATGGGAAACGGCCTCATCAAGGTTATCACAGGTATTCGACGATGTGGCAAATCGTATCTCCTCAACCCTCTTTTCAAAACCCATCTTCTCTCTTCCGGAGTCAAGGAAGACCATATCATTGAAATGGCGTTTGACACGAGAGAAAATGTACGATTCCAAAACCCTGACCTGTTTGACGACTGGGTGAATCATCAGATCAAGGATGCGGGAACCTATTACCTTCTTCTTGATGAGATTCAGCTCCTTGGTAACTTTGAAGCCGTACTGAACGGATTCCTCAGAAAGAACAATATCGATGTTTACGTGACGGGAAGCAATGCCAGATTCCTTTCTGAAGATGTCATCACGGAATTCAGAGGACGTGGCGATGAAATCCATATGGCTCCCCTGAGTTTCTCTGAGTTCATGTCGGTCTTCCCGGGAGACAAGCGGGACGGCCTGAACGCATATATGCGGTATGGAGGTCTTCCACGTGTGGTTCTCGCCCCGGATGAAGAGCAGAAAATGCTCATGCTTGAAGCGTTGCTTCGTGAAACCTACCTGACAGATATCATCAACAGGCATCACATCAAGAAACCGGGCGAGATGGCGGAACTTCTTGATATCCTAAGCTTAAACATCGGTAGCCTCACCAACCCATTGACGATCGTCCACACGTTCCATTCCGTGAAAAAATCGACCATCACCCCCGCCACCATCTCACGGTACCTTGGATACCTTTCCGATTCCTATTTGATCGAGTTTGCCAAGCGGTACGACGTAAAAGGGAAAAAGTACATTGAGACTCCTAAGAAGTATTATTTCTCAGATCTTGGACTCCGTAATTCCCGAATTCATTTTCGCCAGATCGAACCTTCCCACAGCATGGAGAACATCATCTATAATGAACGGAGAACACGTGGTTTCAACGTTGACGTCGGCGTGGTGCCAGTATCCGGGAAAAACCGTTCCGGTTCCATGGTACGGAAATAGCTTGAAGTTGACTTTGTCGCCAACAAAGGTTCAAGAAGGTATTCCATCCAGTCTGCGTATCTGATGCCGGATGAAGACAAACGGAGACAGGAAATCCGACCGTTTCTCTCCATCGATGATTCCTTCAAAAAAAACATCATCACCCAGGACACCGCAGGCAAATGATATTCCGATGAAGGCATCCTGACGATGAACATCTTTGGTTTCCTGTTGGATGCAAACAGCCTGGAGTACTGACGTTCACCAGACACGATCCTAGCGGCCACCGCCCCTATGCCTGATGCGCCAGTACGGACTTTCCACGGTACGCTATGGCGTATTACCCTTCAACGGTCATGCTCTCCTGCTTCTTTTTCCTCCGTCTTCGCAAGGATATCCCCCAGCGCCCACCGCACATGCCCGCTCCTGCCTTCCACCGTGGTGGCATGCAACAGGGAGCTGAGCACCGCCTCATGGACGGCATCGGCCGTGGCGCGGAAGACGACGTCGATGGCGTTGTCGTCCACCATCCGGAACGGAAGGATCTCGGTCTTGGCGTAATGGGGAACAGGGTTGGCCGTCGAGAACGCGATGGCGATCTCCCCGCTGCCGTTGGAAACATACGAGCCGGTGCGGGAAAGCCCGACGGCGGCACGCTTGGCCACCCGTTGCAGTTGCCTCTCGGACAGGGGAACATCCGTGGCGATGAGGGTGATCACCGAACCGGCGTCACGCTGGGTTGCAAGTTCCTTCCGCAACTGGGGTTCATGGGATTGGAGCCACGAGGCGATCTGGGGACCTGCGGGATCATGGCCGATCACCAGATCCTGGAGACGACCGAAGTTTGTCAGGACCAGCGCCCCCACCACAAACTCCTTTCCATCCAGCGTCACCAGACGGGAGGATGAACCGATGCCGCCTTTCAGCTGGTGGCAGCTCATCCCCCTCCCTGCTCCGACGGATCCTTCCTGGAAATCCTCCGCGCAATTTTTCCACGCGGAGAGGACATCCGCCTCGGTGACGGAAAGGGCACGGATGTCGTTGAGGTATCCGTCATTGCACTCGCAGACCACCGGGTTGACCGTACCGGTCGTGTCGCCAATATCCGGGTTGATCCGAAGCAGTTCCCTCACCACCGCCGTGTACGCCGTCCCGACGCTCAACGTGTTGGTCAGGACGATCGGGCTCTCCAGCGTCCCCAGTTCGTTGATCTGCACCAGACCGGTGCTCTTGCCAAAGCCGTTGATCACGTGGGAGGCGGCCATCACCTTGTCGTGGAAAAGATCCCCCGGATGGGGGAGGACCACCGTCACGCCGGTCTGCACGTCACCGTGGGCGAGCGTGCGGTTGCCCACACGCACCCCCGGCACGTCGGTGATCAGATTCCTCGTCCCATGGGGGATCCCCCCGATTTTCAACCCTTCCTGTTCCTCCAGTCCCATCTGCTCACCCTTCCCCTTTCTCGTTTGGATCGTCTTTCAGCCCTTTGCGCTTCCGGACACACTCCGTCAACAGGAATTCGATCTGCCCGTTGATCGACCGGAAATCATCCTCCGCCCAGGCGGCGAGATCCCGCCACAGCGAAGGAGAGAGCCGAAGCAGAATCTGCTTCTTCCCTTCCCCGTTTCCCTTGTCCGCTTCCGTCTTCATCAGTAGATCGATCCGCTGTTGACCACCGGCTGGGCGTCTTTGTTGCCACACAGCACGACCAGCAGGTTGCTGACCATCGCGGCCTTGCGCTCATCGTCCAGCTGGACGACCTTGTGCTCGCTGAGCTGTCCCAACGCCATCTCCACCATGCCGACGGCGCCCTCGACGATTTTCTGCCGGGCGGCGATGATCGCCGTCGCCTGCTGGCGCTGCAGCATCGCAGCGGCGATCTCCGGCGCGTAGGACAGGTGGGTGATCCTGGCTTCTTCCACCCTCAAGCCGGCGATATCCACCTTTTTTTGCAGTTCCTTGGCAAGATCATCGGCGACCTCCTGGCTGCTGCCCCGAAGGGATTTCTCCCCTTCCTCATCCGCCGCGTCGTAGGGGAACATCCTGACTACGTTGCGCAGGGCGGCGTCACACTGGATGGACAGGTACTCGATGTAGTTGTCCACGTTGAACACCGCCTTGGCCGTATCCACAACCCGCCAGACCACCACCACACCGATGACCACCGGGTTGCCCAGACTGTCATTTACTTTCTGTTTCTGGTTGTTCAGCGTCATCGCCTTCAGGGAAATCTTCCGGTTCGCCATGTTCTTTTTCCCCGTCAACGGAGAAATCGCCTCGGTGGCGTCTCCGGTGGAAGGCTTGGTTCCCGCCGCCGGATTGAACGCCGTGGCGAACGGATTGACGAAAAAGAATCCGTCCCGTTTGATCGTCCAGTAGTACGAACCGAACAGGGTAAGCACCAACGCCTCATTGGGCTTGACCACCTTCAGCCCGGCGTAGAGGATCGGCCCCACCCCGAATCCATAGATTCCGGTGACAATCGTCCAGACAAGGTCCATCCCCTCCATCTGCCGGTAGGTCACCAGCAGGCAGAAGACGACGATCGTCGCGGTGACCAGCAACGTATTGATCACCAGAGCGGCCATCCCGTTCATCGGCCGGTTTAGCACATGTTCCCTGACATCGGTCAGCTTGGTTTCCATAGGTACTCCTTGTTGATATCAATATGATATCATACACATATCATTACAAAGAACCTGGATTCCGTCAAGAGATGATCGACTGGGGTTGCAGCACGAGCGGCCGGAACGCGGACATCCGATGGTAGAACAACAAAGGACTCTGGAACAACGAATCATAATCGGGGAACCCGGCACGGTAACTGGGACCGGAGAACAGGAATACCTGACGTTTCCCGTCCGATTCCACAAACAGGGCGTATCCATCGGAAGTCATCCGCACCACCCCTTGCCGGATGTGTCCGACAGGATCCCGGACCCATCCGTTTCCTTGGGCATCCAGACACAAAACCACCTTGGTACCCTGATATCTCCAGAGGTGGCATTCCGTCCGATAAGATTCAGAGGTTTGGGAGAGTGGGTCAAGAGGGGTATGTGCTCCATTTTCTTCCATAACAGAACGACCTTCTGTGATATTTTCTTCTTATATTAAAAAATCCGAATCTGCACCGAGGTGATGGAGAAGTGCATTTGGAGGCTTGGAATGCAGTTTATCTCCGATAACGGAGCAAAACAGGGAAGTCCATTGCTCTGGACAGCAACTTTTCAACCTTTTCGTATTTGTTTTCCGGCTTGTTCATGATCACCGAGAACATATTGAGATAGCCCTGCAGTTCAAACCTCATGAAACCGGAATGCGCGCGCAGGAACAGTTGGAGAAGCCTGCAAAGGTCGTTTATCGGGTCAAGTGGATTGTCGTCGTCAGGCAGCTTCTTGATTTCCCTCGAGTCATATACCTCACTCTTCAAATTCAGTTTCTCCACCAGTTTCCGGTGGGACTTTTCCTTGTCGTGCACCAATGTGGAACCTGGGGCGATATGACTTGAAAAGACGTCCAGGGTTTTCTTTCCTGACGTCTTGCCTGTCCCCTCGAAGACAAACATCGACTGTCCGTGGCTGTCACGGGCGACGCCTATGCAAAGCTGGTTCCTGGAAAGCCCCCTATACTCTGTGCCGTCATCATGGTGCTCGATATCGTCTGACCTGACCTTGCAGAACGTCTCGTCAATCCATATGCGGTCCTTGAGGACAACCTCGTCCTGGATCCCCTCAAGCAACAGGAATGTCTTGTCCATCCAATACATCGTCGTATTGTTGGAATTCCTGTTCACCTTTGAAGTTAGGCCGAAACTGCCGTACCCGAATATGTCCAGAAGGAACCCGATCCATTCGGAAATCGGTATCTTGTGGCTGTCGAATATGGTGTTCGTGATGGCGGTGAAGCGTCTCCCGCATGCGTTGCATTTGAACCTGGCGATACCGCCGCTCGATTTCCCGTCTTTGACGATCTTGTCGGACCCGCACATCCTGCAGGTCTTCAGCTCGTACGAATTGATGAACTCGGATTCGTCCATCTCCTCAAAAGTCGGGTGCCTGTGCGCGTAATCCCTCTCCGTACAGCGGTCTATGAAAGATTGGAGAGGTGTCGGATTCTTGTCCTCTGTCCAGGGAGTCCTTCTTCTTGACTTGGTCTTGATGTCTCTTTTCATGGGTGGTAGTCCAATGGTACTCGGGAATGACTTGTTCTTGGACTACCACATCTCGTAACAAATCATTCCTTCGTACGTAGCAAAGTATATCAGCTGCCAATGGTCGTTTTCAATCAATCTATCAGATGACGTTTATCACCTCGGTGCAGATTCGGATTTAAATACAACAATATGGGAACAAAATAAAGGTTGAAGGTATTGTTGTTCTTAACATACCTCTAGATTAGAATCCGAAGCTGAAGTCGAGAAATGTAATCATCAAAACTACGTTTACGACTTGGCTTTAAGTCTTTCCAAACGTAAACGCTATAACCCATTGATATTTCGAGAGTTATGATTTGAACATAAACGCCCCTTATTTATCTTGCCCAATGTAAACATTACTATCAGATTCAAACCATTCCATATTTTTTAAAGCCTATTTTCCAAATTGAGAGACTTCTGAATTGAAAATTTCCTAAACAAGAAATACACTATCAATATGCTTTCGATTGACGATTATTCAACAGCCAAGGAAATGGCGGAGCGTTGGGGGGTTACCGTCAGGATGGTCATCCATTATTGCGACCGGAATCTGATTCCGGATGCTGTCAAAAAAGGCAATCTCTGGCTCATCCCGACAAATACTGAAAAGCCTGAAGACAGAAGATTGAAGGCATTCAAAAAACAGAGGACTGATGAATGAATGATAGGCTCTCATTGCCAACCATATCCGGGCTGGCAATCAATCCAGCCTCATGGCTGGCAAAACGATATCTTGAAACCAAAGACTGGGAACCATGCCGGAAGGAGGCTATGGAAAACAATCTCATGAAGATTGAGAAAAATGCCTCCGCAGCAAGATATCTTGCATATACGATGAAGCTTCTCCGCTCTCTTGATGACAGAGAGCTTCAATTGCTTGCTTCTCTGAATGCAGATACACAGCGTGCAATGATGTGGCTTGCTTTCTGCAGGACGTATCCGTTGATAGGGAAGTTTGCAGACACTGTAATCAATCAGAAATACATTCAACATGATTTTCATCTGTCCCCTGGAGAATGGAATGAATTTCTCTCACGGGAAAGCTGTGAGCACCAGGAAATAGAAAATATAGGAAAGGCCTCAAGGCTGAAGGCAAAATCCGTGTTGTTCGGAAATCTCAAGAGTCTTGGATATCTTTCATCGTCAAACGAGCTGAAGGAAGCCATGCTTGCAAATGAAGCAGTCGTAGCAATCGGATCTGATATTAGATTCTTTCCATGTATTGCCGGAGGTTCCAGATGAGCAGCAAGGAAATGACCTATAACGAAAGATATGCCTTTCTTCTTGATCTTCTTGATGATGACAAATTCATTCGGAAGAAATATGTCGGTGCTGAGATCCCGAACTACATCTGTGCATTTCCACCAGAAGATGTCAGCTCATACAACGACATGCTGGAAAATCTAGCAAAGGCTTTAACCAGTAAAGGACGAAAAGTTCTCAAGGTTAACGTGTATGAGATCATGATTGAAATGCTTAAGGATTCAGGCGACTTTGAAGATTATCTGGAAGAGCCATCCCTGACACATAAGAAGATCATGGAGGATTTCGAAGGTGTGCTCGACAATGACACGGAGTTCGCTCCGAAGGTTGCATCGATTATCAATGAAAGCGTTCCAGGTATCGTTCTCATGAACGGTATCGGAGAGGCTTATCCTTTCATCAGAATCCATACGCTTCTTGAAAAGCTGCCGACATTACTCAAACGACTTGTCCCGATAGTCGTCTTCTATCCAGGAAATTACGACAAGGTCACAGGCAGTTCTGCCTTGCAGCTTTTCGGGAAGCTTGAACATAAGAACTACTACAGAGCATTCAACATATTCACGGAGGTTCGCTGATGCCACTGAAATTCGAATCCATCTTCACCAATCAGATTGCCAGGGACATAAATGGAGTCATCAATACTGATAGCCAGTCCACTCTTGGAGAGGAGTTCAGCGAATACGTAATCACGAATGAAGTCGCAAACTGTCTCGATGGTTTCTTTGAGAAATACAACGAGCACAATCCTATCTACAACGGTGTCTGGATCTCAGGCTTCTTCGGTTGCGGTAAATCACACCTGTTGAAGATTCTCTCATACCTCATCGCAAACAGCGATATCGATGGGAAGAAGGCTGTCTCGTATTTCGACAACAAGCTCAATGATAATCCGATGCTTCTTGGGCAGATGAGAAAAGCTGCTGGAATTCCATCCGAGAGCATCCTTTTCAACATCGTCCAGTACAACCAGAATGACAAGTCAGAGCCGATTCTCCACATCTTCCAGAGGAAGTTCTATGAGCATTGCGGTTACTTTGGAATAAATCCGAAAATCGCTGCATTCGAGATGGAACTCGACAAGGAAGGCCTCTTTGAGAAGTTCAAGGAAGTCTTCAACCAGGTTTCAGGCAAGGTCTGGGAAGAGGCGAGAAAGAAGCCCAACATCAACAACAGACATATCGCCAAAGCCTTTGCTGAGGTCACAGGAAATGCTGAAGATCAGGATCTTCTTGACAGCTATGAAGCTGAAATCAGCATTCACGACTTCGCAGTGCAGGTGAAGGAATACATGGATTCTAAAGGATCCGATTTCCGTCTCAATTTCTTTGTCGATGAAGTCGGTCAGTTTGTTGCAAGATCAAGCCGCCTCATGGTTGATCTCCAGGAGATTGCAACCAGCCTCAGTTCTGTTACTGCCAACAGGTCCTGGGTCATGGTCACAAGCCAGGATGAGCTTGAGAAGTTCGTGAAGAACCTCGACAAGCAGGACAAGACAGATATCAGCAAGATCATGGGCAGATTCTATGTGAAGATGTCACTGTCCAATGCCAACGTCAATGAAGTCATCCAGAAGAGGCTTCTTGAGAAGAATGAAGAAGGCAAGAAGATTGTCGGATCTGCATATGAGATCCAGAAAGAGAACTTCAACACACTCTTCCAGTTCGTGAACGGGCCGAAAAAATACAGGGTATACAGGGACAAGGATGAGTTCGTCACGACATATCCATTCGTCACATACCAGTTCGACATGTTCAAGACTACACTTGAAACATTGTCATTGCACAATGCATTCCCAGGTGAGTACACGTCAACTGGAGCGAGATCCATGCTTGACGTTTTCCACAAGGTTCTCAGGGACTTTGCGGAGAAAGAAGATTCAAATGTAGGGACATCGCTCATTCCTTATGACGTTATGTATGACGGTCTCAAGGATCTCCTGAAAGAGAACTTCAAGAGATCGATAGATCTTGCCGAGAACAACATTGTTGATAACCCGTTTGCAATCAGAGTCCTGAAGGCACTCCTTCTTGTGAAATACCTTCAGAGGGAATTCAAGCCGACAGCGCATAATCTCAGCGTGCTCCTGCTTACAAGCTTCAATGACAACCCTGCAGAGCTTGTCGAGAAGACAGAAGAGGCTCTGTTGAGGCTCACGAAGGAAACCTACATCCAGCGAAATGGCGACCAATATGACTTCCTGACAAACGAGGAAAAGGATGTCGAGGAGGAGATAAAGCAGACCTATGTTCCTCCGAAAGATCTCACAGATGAGGTCAAGGCAATCATCTATGACAATATCCTTTCCGGAGTTACAAAGGCTCAAGATGAAAGAAATCTCACAAGCTATCAGTTCACAAGAAAGATAGACGGAGAGACTGTTGTCTCAAGGAATGCAGAACTGAGCATCAACATCCTCACTCCATTCAGCGGAAGCGATTCGCATCCTGAGTACAGCGATACCCTCACATCTCCTGATACAGAGCTAGTGATGCTTTTAAAGCCAGACAAGAGGCTTGCAGATGACCTTCTTCTCTACCTGAAGACAAAACAGTATGTGAAGAACAATGCTGGAATGACTGTTTCTGAAGACAGGGAAAAAGTTCTCAAGGCAAAAGGTGAGAGAAACACGACAAGACGTGAGGAGATTGAGAATGCAGTCAGGGATATGATGAGCGAGGCTGAGTTCTATGTCTCAGGCACAGCTCTTGATGTAACATCTTCATCTAGAATCGATGCTCGTGTTGAAAGGGCTTTCCAGATTCTCATTGAGAAAGTCTATCCGAACTTGAAGATGATCACAAAAGAGTCATCAGGAGAGATGAATGCAAGAGGCCTCATTGACAAGAATGTCGATTCCGAGCTCTTTAAGGAGTCAGCATCAGAAGCCGAGACGCAGATCCTCAATCAGCTGAGGATCGATAAGGAGAGGATCACCACAACAATCTCGTCTCTTCTTGATAAGTTCAGGAAGAAGCCATACGGCTGGCCTGAGACGGCACTGATCTACAACCTCATCCTTCTTATGAGGAAGAGCCTCATCAACATTAAGAAGGATGGAAAGGTCGTTGATAATCCTGCAACTCTGAAAGGATTCCTGTTCTCATCTTCACAGTATGGTCAGACTGTAATCGAGCTCTGCCAGGATATTGATCCAAAGAGAATCAAGGAGCTCAAGAACTTCATTTTTGACTTCACAAACCTGAAGTGTTCGTATGACGATGCAAAGAACACTGCCAGAATGGCCGCAGATGCAATAAAGAAGACCTATGATGATGTGAGAGACAAAGCCTACTCGCTCAGATACCCGTTCACTGAGAGCATAAAGGACAAGCTGAAGCTCCTTCAGAATGTTGTAGGACAGGATTATCTCTGGTTCTTCTCTGATGAATTTGAAGACATAAGCGATGAGATTCTCGAGGCAAAAGAGGATTATTTTGATAAATTCCTCATATTTACCAGCAGAAAAGAGAACATCGAAAAGTATGAGGATGCTGAACGCCTCATCAAACGCAATGAGAGCATAAAGGATCAGCTTGATACTGAATCCTGGAATAAGATTATCGCCATACTGAACGACAAAAACCTATACAGCAATTCATCACTCAGTGAACTTGATAAACATGTCAGTGCACTCAAGCTCAGCATCTCCCAGCTTGTGACAAAGGCAAAGAATGATGCCCTTGATGATTTCGAGAAATACGCAGAGTCTGTCCAGAAGGAGACAGCCTATCGTCTGCTCGGAGAAGACCAGAAGGAACATATCAACAGCCTGGTATCAACGGCAAAGACAAAGATAGCAGCAATCTCTTCGATTGATGAGCTCAACAATACAAACACATTCACCATCAAGGATACGAAGCGTCAGATCAGTGCACTCCTTGAAGAAGGTAAGGAGAAAGCCCAGGAGAAGAAGATTATCAGGCTTTCAGCAATCCAGGCGTCTCACGTCACTGCTCCTATCAAGACGGCAGATGATGTAACTGCATTCATTGAGAAGCTCAAGAAGGAAATGATGGACAGAATCAACGAAGGATATACGGTGGAATAATATGAAAGGAAGCGCACTTGAACGATTTGCACAGGAAGCAAGAATACAGCTACAGAAAGAAGTAAGAGCCAGACTCAATCTGATTCAGAAAGGTGATGCCTCAATCGACCTCATCGAGAACAGGAATGCAGTGAATGCACTTAACAAGCATCTTGAGGAACTCAAAGGTGATGAAGAAGCTCTTGTTGAGGAAGTCGCATACACATGGTTCAACAGAATCTCTGCTCTCCGATTCATGGATGCATCCGGTTACAATGCCACGCTGATAGTCTCCCCGTCAGAAGGAAAGACACTACCTGAAATTCTTTCTGAGGCACTTTCTGGAATCATTGATGAAGATGTTGTCACAAGCATAAAAGATAGGGAAAGAATCCGTGGTCTTGTTGACGGCTCAATTACATCAAAGAATCCACAGGCCGAAATCTACCGTATCCTTCTTGTCGCTTCATGCAATCATCTCAACAACAGCCTTCCTCTTCTCTTTGAGAAGATTGAGGACTATACAGACCTCCTTCTTCCAGATGATCTTCTCTCATCAGAGTCCATAATCACAAAGACGGTGAATGCCATCAGCGAGGAAGACACCGCATCCGTCGAGATCATCGGCTGGCTCTATCAGTACTACATTTCAGAAAAGAAGGATGAGGCCTTCGCTTCATTCAAGAAAGGAAAGAAGGCTGGCAAGGATGAAATTCCGGCTGCAACCCAGCTCTTCACTCCAGAGTGGATTGTCCGATATCTTGTTGAGAATTCTCTTGGACGACTATGGATGCTCAATCATCCTGAATCAAATCTCAAGAGTAGGATGAAGTATTTTATAGAACCAACCGACAAGGAAACGGACTTCATCAGACTCTCAAGTCCAGAAGAGATCAAAGTACTCGATCCATGCTGCGGATCCGGACATATGCTCACATATGCATTCGATCTTCTTTTTGACATCTACGCCGAGTGTGGATACACGGACAATGATGCTGTAAAGCACATCATCGAAGACAACCTCTATGGCATTGAAATTGATAAACGTGCTGGGCAGCTTGCTTACTTTGCCCTCATGATGAAAGCCCGTGAGAGAAGCAGAAGAATACTGAGAAAAGGAATTGAACCCAACATTTGCATTCTCCAGAAAGTCGAATTTGACAAAGAAGAGCTTCCAAACGTCATAAACCTCTTTGAAAATCCATCTCTGACAATCATGGATCTGATGAACGATTTCAAAGATGCAGACATCCTCGGATCTCTCATCACTCCATCGATATCGAACATAGCTGCACTGAAAGCAACACTCAGGAAAGATCTGGAATCCGGAGACATGCTTTCAGATGAATACACCCTCGCAAAAAGGGTAAAGGCAGTATTGGATCAGGCTGAGTATCTGGCAGGGAAATACAGCATTGTAATCACAAACCCACCGTACCTTGCCCCTTCTTCATCAGATCCGATACTTCAGAACTTCGCTAAAGGCCAGTACCCAAACAGCAAAACAGATACCGGTACGATGTTCATTGAACGCAACTTCAAATTCATCCCTAAGAATGGCTATGTTGCAATGATTACCTTGCATAGCTGGATGTTCCTTTCAAGTTTTGAAAAACTGAGAGATGAAGTCATTAACAACAGATCAATCCTTTCTATGATTCATATTGGAGCAAGGGGCTTTGATACAATCGGTGGCGAGGTAGTTTCCACAACTGCGTATGTCCTCTCTGGGGAGAATGGGACCACAGGGGTTAAGGGGCAGTATGTCCGTCTTGTTGATGGCCAATCTGAAGCGGAAAAATCCAATTCACTATCCGTTGCAATCTCAAATCATGATTGTGGATATTACTTTGAAGTATCAGCAGATCAGTTTGAGAAGATTCCAGGAAGTCCGATTGCTTACTGGGCATCTCCGCGTGTAAGAGAAATCTATTCTTCATCTGTATCAGCTGGAACAATTGCCGAATTCAAACATGGAATGAGTACTGGTAAAAATGAAGCAGTTGTCAGGTTCTGGCCTGAGGTCATATTCTCTGACATCGCATTCAATTCTACCTCACATGAAAGTTTCTATTTTTCTGGAAAAAAATTTGTTCCATATAATAAAGGAGGAGAATATAGGAAATGGTATGGTAATCAAGAGTATATCCTAGGATATGATAAAAAATACGATGCTCTGATGGATTCTTTCTCAGGTCATAGGCATGACAATAAAGATACATATTTCAAAGAAAATATTTCTTGGTCCAAGATTTCCAGTGGAGATTTGGCAATGAGATTTTTTCCACATGGTTTTGTCTATGATGTTGCAGGCTGTTCCGCATTTACTACTCATGTATATATCAAATATCTACTTGCTTTCTTTAATCTAAAGGTTAAAGATTTACTTGTTTCTGCATTATCTCCGACATTAAACTTTGAGGTTGGGCAACTAAGGAATGCTCCAATTATCATAAAAGAATCATCGATTGAAAATGTTTCAAAACAAGTAGATAAGAGTATTTCAATCTCTAAAGCTGACTGGGACTCCTTCGAAACCTCTTGGGATTTCTCCATTCATCCTTTGCTTGATAAGAACATCATTGAGACTGATGGCTTCGCATTTGATGATGATCTGGAGCTTCAGGAATATCTTGGAGATGATGAGTATACCAAGATTTTCAAGAATGGAATTGATGGTTCAAGGACTGCATGGAGCCCCATTGAGTTTGCATATCTCCGTTATAAGGACTGGGCTAACAAGGCATTCTTTCACCTAAAGAAGAATGAGGAAGAGCTGAACAGAATCTTCATCGATATCTATGGTCTTCAGGATGAGCTTACTCCGGAAGAAGATGATTCGATGGTGTCAGTGCATAGGATCTTTGATTCAAAGGCAGAGATTCCAGAGTCAATGAAGAAAGGACAGTATGCACTTACCAAGGAAGATGTCATCAAGTCATTCATCTCCTATGTGGTCGGCTGCATGTTTGGACGCTATGATGCTTCACGCCTAGGGCTTGCATTTGCAGGTGGTGATTTTGATATCTCCTCATACTCTGAATTTGTTCCAGATGCAGATAACGTCATTCCTGTTCTTGGAGACTCCTGGTTCAAGAACGATGCTGAGACTTATTTCATCAAGTTTGTTGAGAAAGTATTCGGACATGACAGTCTCAATGAAAATCTCAAGTTCATTGAGAATGCTCTTGGGAAATCAATCAGGGAATACTTCTATAAGGACTTCTACAAGGATCATCTGAAGACTTATCAGAAGAGGCCGATCTACTGGATGTTCTCATCTCCAAAGGGATATTTCCAGGCATTGGTATACATGCACCGTTATAATGAGAATACAGCAAATATCGTGCTGGATTACCTGAGAAAGTTCAGAGAAAAGATTCAGTTCCAGATAAAACTGGCAGACGAGGCGGGTGAGACCAAGAAGAAGGTCGAATATGAGAATATA
Source organism: Sphaerochaeta sp. (assembly GCA_022482495.1). NCBI lineage: Bacteria > Pseudomonadati > Spirochaetota > Spirochaetia > Spirochaetales > Sphaerochaetaceae > Sphaerochaeta > Sphaerochaeta sp. The sequence continues at coordinate 260,674 of JAKVPA010000003.1, forward strand.
GACAAGGATCTCAATGATTATGAGGTGAATATCCTTTTTCCTCTTGCAATCAAGCATCTTACATTCGATCTTGATGATGGAGTGAAGGTGAATTATCAGAAGCTCGGGAATGCTCTGAAACCAATCAAGTGAGGTGAGGATGGAAGATTTCGAATTGCAGAACATAGAATACAAAGTCATCTGGAAGAAGGAGTTTCTTGATGAGATTTGTGGAATGGCCAACGCTTCCGGTGGGAAGATATATATCGGCAAAGATGACGATGGCAACACTGTGGATCTTGGAGTCAATGAGACCAGAAGATTGCTTGAAACAATTCCTAACAGCATAGTCCAGGCTCTGAACTACTCTAATGTCTCTGTTGATGCAAAAAGAGATGACAATGGCCTCTATATCGAGATTATAGTTCACAAATCAGACTCTCCTGTCTTCTATCAGGGAAGCATGTACAAGCGTATCGGGACTGCCAATTTCAAAGTGGAAGGAACTCAGCAGCAGAATGCTTTGATTGAAGTCAGGAACAGGACATGGGATTCATCTGTTGTAGACAATGTCTCGATTGATGACCTCGATGAAGAGAGTTTCCAGATCTTCAGGGAAGAGGCTGTTGCATCTGGCCGCATAAGCGGCAAAGCCCTTGAAAGCAGAGAGAAGATTCTTGAAGAGCTTGAGCTTATCAAAGATGGAAAGCTTACCGTTGCTGCTGTTCTCCTGTTCCATAGAAAACCATCAAAAGTGGTACCAGGCGCATCCATACTTATTGGCAAGATGAGAAATGATGCGGATGTAGTGAGCAGTGATGAGATAAAAGGATCTCTGATGATGCTCAGCAGAAGCATCCTTGATATCCTGAAGGTGAAATATCTTTATGCACTCATATCCTACGACATGCCTACAAGGATTGAGACATATCCATACCCGTTTGATGCACTTAGAGAAGCAGTTTTCAACTCTTTAATGCATAACGACTGGTCATCTGGCCAGTCCATTCTGATTAAGGTTTATGATCATTCGCTCAGCATACTCAACAGGGCTATTGTTGATGAGGACTGGACTGTAGAACACCATAAATCTAGGCATATCAATCCGCTCATATCAAATGCATTCAATAAAGCCGGACTTGTTGAAAAATTCGGAACAGGAATCACCAAGATGATTGATTCATGCAAGGACGCTGGAAATCCTGAACCATTGTTTGAGACAGCTTCCACTGGCCTTGATTTCTGCGTGACATTCCAGGCTTCCAAACTATACAAGGCAATCGAAAAATATAGGGCATTGAATAGCGACTCTGTTGTTGACTACCGAAAGGTACTTGCCCAGATGGATAAACTGACAGAGGAAAGTCCTGTTGGCAGTATAAATGATACTGATGGCAGTTTAAATGGCAGAATAAATGAAGCTGATGGCAGATTAACCAGATTCTTGGCAAATAAGAAAACTGCAGAGACTTCAGAAGAAGATTCTGTATATTTCAGGAAGGTACGGATTCTTTCGGAACTGAAAGGAAAACCTCAAAGCACAATTGAACAATTGGTATCAGTATTGGCTATTCCAGAAAGAACAATCTACAGGGATATTGAGTGGTTGAGAGAAAACGGCTATCTGGAACGTCTTGGCTCAAAGAAATCTGGTTCATGGCATGTAATCAAGGAGCTTGAATAAGATGAATGATACCTTGTTAAGCAATCTCGCAAAGCAATTTGAATCACATAGGGTCGTTTTCTGGTATGATCCATCTTCAGAGTTCTCAGATCAGCTTGATCTGATGCCGGATGATGTTACGCTCATCAGAGCTTCGGAATACAATGACTTTGCAATCAAGTACAGACTCCTGACAGAAGAGCCAGAGAAGAAGTTCTTGGTCTACTATGAGAAGGATGAGCCTGAGTATGAGGACAACTGGCTTCTCGATATCCAGCTTGCAAACACGGTGTTCAGAACGGACAAGGAATCCATTATCCTCTCAGATCTGGATTTGCCGCATGCTTTCATAGGAACTCTAAGAAAGCATCTTCCGTTCTTCGACAACAAGAAACTTGTGAAGAAGCTTGATTCATTGGTAAGCCCGGATATGAGTGAGGATGCCTTTGAACATCTGCTTCTTGCGATTACAGCTGGAGAAGACTCCTTCAATCTCCAGATGATCATCGATTCCCTTGTTGCTGACTATGCTGATGACGGAGATCTTTATGAGACGGTAAAGGAATACGGGCTTGATTCACTCTTATGGAATGATATTGCTACTCTCTACGGCTATTCGAAGGAAAATCCGGGTATAGAAGATTTCTATCTTTCGGTATACGAGACATCACTTCAGCACTTTCTTGGTTCTGCAACAGCACTCCAGGCGGATGCATATGGTCTACTGAAACACTGGAAGGATTCGGCAAAATTCAAAGATTCCGGACTATATAAAACACTCTCAGATAAAGCAGCTGAGGAACTTTCTGCGCCTAAGCATCTGGCTGATATCTCCATCGAGTCTCTCTCTGCCTTTGATGATTATGCCTTCGTCGAAGAAGAGATCATCGCAAGGCTTACAGCAAGTGCACTGAATCAGACAATGGGATTAGAAGCAATCAGGCAGATTGCAGAGAGAAGGAGAAGTTCATTCTGGTACTCAGAGTACAGCTCAGCTTATCAGAGCATAGTGCTGGCAAAGACGATGCTGGATGCTGTGAAGAACATCTCATTCACAATGGACAGCCCTGATGCCGGAATCAGCAAGTATGTTAAAGAATGGTCTCATATAGACAATGCATACAGAAACTTCAAGATCCAAGTCCATGGATGCCTGAACATCAATTCAGACATGGAGGCACTTTCAGATAAAGTCGAAGCATCTTATGTGACCAATTTCCTCATTCCTCTTGGAGAGAAGTGGACACCGTTTGCAAAGGAAATGCTTGAGAAAGGCTGGCGGACAGAGGGAGGAATCCAGCGACAAGGAATCTTCTATCACTATAACATCAAGAATCTACAGTTAAGGGGAAACAAGGCTGTTGTCCTCATTTCTGATGCAATGCGTTATGAAATTGGCGAAGAGCTTGTAAGCGAAATAAATTCCCAGCAAAGATACAAGGCAGCAATCCAGCCTCTGCTTGCATCAGCGCCGACATACACTCAGCTTGGCATGGCATCTCTGCTTCCGCATGAGACGCTTATGATCTCTCCCGATGGAAGCGCAGTCTATGCGGATGGTGTAAGCACACAGGGGATTGTGAATAGGGAAAAGATCCTGAAGAATGCATCAGATGGTAAGGCCGTGGCATTGGATTCAGATGATGTCCTCAAGATGAAGAGCGATGATCTCAGGACTGTCATCAAGGACAACTCTGTAATCTATGTCTACCATGACCTCATTGACCGTGAGGGAGAGGACAATCTTTTCAAGGCATCTCATGAGGCAATTGATGAGCTTAAAAACATCATCAGAAAACTTGGATCTTCCAATGCGAATACAATCTATGTCACAGCAGATCACGGCTTCCTGTTCCAGGAGAGTGACCTTGAGTCTCATCAGTACATCTCTGACGGATCTGTCAGAGGAAAGGATGTCCATCAGGTCAGTGGAAGACGTTGTGCAATAGGCTACGACCTTGTGCCCTCTGATTCCCTTATGATTGCAAAGCTGAAGGATATAGGACTCTCTAACGAGGATGACCTCGAAGTTGCATTCCCCAATTCAATTCTCAGGATGAGAGTGCAGGGAGCGAACACGAACTTCGTACATGGAGGACTCTCTCTTCAGGAGATCATCATCCCTCTCATCAAAGTCGATAAGGCCCGCAAGGACGACATAACAGATGTCTCAATCGAGATACTCACGAATCTGAAGACAATCACCACAGGAAGTGTCGCTGTGACGTTCTTCCAGGAGGATTATGTCTCAGACAAGGTTCAGGGCTATGAAGCCACATTCGGCTTCTATTCTCAGGACGGTACTGCAATCTCTGATATCGAGAAGAGGACAATTGCAAGTGAGGCGATAGATCCGAAGAAGAGGGAATTCCAGATTGTGTTCTACCTGAACAAGGAATCTGAGAAATACAACAGACGGCCAGTGTTCCTGAGAATACAGAAGATCCTTCCATCCGGCAGGACTCTGATGATTGCTGAAAAGGAATGCATTCTCTCACGCTCGATTAGTTCGGATTTTGATTTCTAGGAGGTAACAGGTGAAAGAGTTTGATCAGAAGATACATGATGCCTTTCCTGGTCTTGTAGTGAGAAAAGACCTGGTGAAGGAAGTGAAGGGAAATGCGATTGTCCCTTCCTACGTGCTTGAATACCTCCTCGGGCAGTACTGTGCTACAGATGATCAGGAAACAGTCAAAGCCGGGATTGAGAGTGTCAAATCAATCCTCGCAGCACACTATGTGCATCGAAATGAGGCAAACAAGATCAGAGCTGAGATAAGCGAGCGTGGACAGAAGAAAGTCATCGACATGATCTCTGTCACATTCAATGAGAAGAAGGACACATACGAAGCGTCTTTCTCCAACCTTGGAATCTCTAAGGTGCTTGTTGATTCCGACACCATCAAGAAACATCAGAAATTGCTTGTGAATGGTGTATGGTGTATTGCTACCGTGAGCTATCAGCTGGATGAGGAATCAAAGGACTCTTCTCCCTGGCATATTGAGAATCTGAAGCCAATACAGCTCTCAAACTTCGACTTCGACATGTTCCTTGCTGGCAGAAAACAATTCACTTCCGAGGAGTGGATCGATGTTCTTATGCAGTCAATTGGATTCAATCCAGAGATGTTTTCAAAGCGCCTCAAACTTCTGCACCTACTCCGCCTTGTGCCATTTGTAGAGAGAAACTACAACCTCATAGAGCTCGGCCCGAAAGGAACTGGAAAGAGCCACATCTATTCTGAGATGTCTCCATATGGAATGCTGCTTTCCGGTGGAGAAGTCACTGTTGCAAAGCTCTTTGTGAACAACAACCGCAATCAGCTTGGACTTGTCGGATTCTGGGATGTCGTTGCATTCGATGAATTCGCAGGACAGGCGAAGAAGGTTGATAAAGCCTTAGTTGATATCATGAAGAACTACATGGCCAACAAATCTTTCTCTCGTGGTATCGAAACGATGCACGCTGAAGCTTCAATGGTCTTTGTCGGCAATACAAAGCATACAGTACCATATATGCTGAAGAACTCGGATCTCTTTGAAGAGCTTCCAAGTGCATACCATGATTCAGCTTTCATCGACCGTATCCATGCTTTCGTTCCTGGATGGGAGTTTGACAGCATTCGCTTTGACATGTTCTCGGATGGTTATGGATTCATAGTTGATTACCTTGCGGAGATGCTCCGCTATATGCGTAACCGTGATTACTCGAACATTTATCAGGACTACTTTACGCTCTCTTCTGATATCACGACAAGAGATAAGGATGGCATTAACAAGACATTCTCCGGACTGATGAAGCTTATCTATCCTAACGGCGAAGCTACAAAGGAAGAGGCAAAAGAGATTCTGGAATTTGCAATTGAACAGAGAAAGAGAGTCAAGGATCAGCTTGTTCGCATAGATGCGACATTCTATGACACTGAGTTCAGTTACCTTGACAATTCTTCAAAAGAGAAGATTCAGATTCTTGCCCGGGAGGAGAAGGAGTTCCCGGAGCTTTACAAGAAGCAGGCAAGCGAGGCAAGCCCTGAAGAAAAGAGAAAGCCAGAGAAACAACAAGCTGAGGATACACAAACCATTCCGGACTCTCTTAAATCCAATGCCAAGATACTGGGGCCTTTGTTTCCTTCTCCAAAAGCAGGCAACTTCCGCTACGAAGAAGATCAGAGCGGAGTATCCTACGAGAAGCTCTTTGGAGAATATCTTGAAGGAGCTACTCGGATTGAGATTCAGGATCCATACATCATCAAGCCTTATCAGACAAGAAATCTGATGGAGTTCCTGGAAGTCGTATATCATCACAAGAAACCGGAAGATGAAGTGACTGTTTCTCTTCTTACAAAAGCTGACAGGGATTACTTTGAAGATCAGGATATGAGACTGTCGAGAATTAAAGACAGCGCAGCTCTCATCGGCATTGATTTCGAATACTCCTATGATGGCACTGATACGATTCATGATAGAAACATCATTTTGAATAATGGTTGGAAGATCATTCTCGGAAGAGGACTCGATATCTTCCAAGTATTCGACACAGATATGCTTTCATTTGCGTCTAAGGTACAGGAAATCAGGAAATGCAAGGCATTTGAAATTACGTATATTTTGCAGGGCATGTAAATGCTCTGCAAGAAAACATAGTCAAAAGATTTTGGGTTTCTTATATTCCTTTAACTTTATTTCCTTATTTGGTTCCCCTATGAAATATATTTTCTTTTTTGCTCGTGAGACAGCAACGTAAAAATTACGAACATCCCAATAATTAAGATTACCTTTGGATTTCCTTGCATAATATCTTCTATTGCTTTCATTGTTAGCATGACTTGCTAGGCGATCCATCTCCCCTGAAATATCAATAATTACAGCATCGAACTCCAATCCTTTGGATAATACTGTTCTTGTTGAAACTTTGTTTGGCAAAATCTCTTCAGTAAAAGTATAAAGGGAATTATACGCTTCCTCCAAAGAACAATCATTTATAATTGCGCATTCTAAAATATTGGTAAGTTGTTTATAAAATCCAAACCTTACACATGAAAATTCTTTATGAGTCTTAACCCATATAAGTATTTCCTTTATTTTGGAATATCTATTCTTTTGTTCAGATTCATTAGAAGAAATTTCTGCTAAATCCTTAAACAGCTGCAGTAAATCAGGATAATTATTTCTTTTCCACCCATCAAAATTTTGTTGTGCAATTTTTTCCTGCATAGTTGATAAGTGTTTATCAATATTTGAGAATACAATTTTGAAGATGTCAAACAATAGTGATAAATTTGTTACTTGAGCATCAAGTTCTTTGAGTTTCTCAGTCAGGATAGTATCATCTTTTTTTTCATGGTATCCATATCTACCACCAGTACGTCTGTTGAAGAACAGTTGGATATCTTCATTTCGAGCAATGAATGCTATAGTGTTTTCTTTGTCGGATAGTTCAGGTAACTTCTCGAAAATATCTTGTGGCGGTATGTAAGAAATATATTCAGTTGGCTCCGGAGCAATAATATTGCATCCAGATCCGTTGTGGTCTGCTTTGTAAAGCTCTTGTCGCAGATTCGAAATCCATTGTCCGAGTGCTGGATTTGTTTGCTTCCATCTCCAGGGTATTGTTAAGGAGGTATACTCGCAACTTTGAGATATGGTGTATAAATCACAAGGTGTTTCACTTTTATTTTGACCAAAATAGAATATCCCTTGTAGAGGATCACCTAATATAGTCATTGGAAGGATTTGCCCTAAAGTACCAATCAAAAGATCATGCTGCGATAGCGTGCAATCTTGGTATTCATCTACTATAACCTGTGAATATGCAATTTTGATTATATGTTGCATCCAGGGATAATTCAGTAGCCTAGAAGTCGAATTGTAGAGATTAGGATAATAGTGTGTACCTGGATATTGATATGGCAAACAATAGTGAAATCTTGCAGATTTAGGATAAGCTTTACACCAGTACATGCAGAATGACGCTATAGTAGCAATCTCGTACTTATTACTAGCAATAGAATATTTAGCAAGTCTATTCTTTATTGCTGCAACACCTGCTCTTGTGTGCGTGAGCAGAAGAACCTTTCTGGCGTCAGTACTTTCATCTACAATTTGGACAAGCCGTTCTGTCTTTCCATATCCAGCAGGAGCTTCAATATATGTGGCAGGTACTACTTGAGCCATTTAATTATCCCTGAAATTAGCTTTTCAAAAGTAGAATTCCCTGTTCCATTTTCATTGAAAGATTCAAACAAAAGAGGAAATAGAATTTCTGCACAGCGATAACTTTTAAATATTTTATTTTGATTTGCGAAATCCCCTAGCTTCGCTCTGTCATTCACCATAATCTCGATTTTCTTTTCCAAAGAATTTAGAATTTCTTGTTGAAATAGGTCATTGGATTGAAGATACGATGGCAAATTTCTGATAAAGGACTCTGGTGCATCATTGGCGATTTGATTTTCAATACAATTTCCATCATCCATTTGAAAAATAACAAAAGAAGAAAATATATCCTGTACTTCTTTTACTTTTTTTACATCGCATGGTTTATCAGAATCCATTACAACACATGTAGTATATCCAAGTCGAATAAGTAATGATGCAATCTTAGATGAATTACTTCCACCATTGCCGTCTATGTAGTCAACTCCATAACATGCGAGGCTTGAATTATTTCTGTTAAAGAAATAAGAGTCTATCGCTTTAATTAATTCAAATTCGGTATGGCCTTCGCAAATAATTATTTTCCTTCCTAGCAGACATTTATTAAAACGACGAAATGCTTTTTGTAAATCATCTGTATCACAAAGAGACCCAACAGAATACAATCGATCATCTTCTTCTGTGGTTTGTAGAATGAATACCTCATCGAACTTACAGGAATCCAATGTAATTGGCGAATGGGTAGTAAAAATTATTTGACCATTATCTTTAACTCTATCTCGTAACAAAGAAATCAGAGTTCTAATTCTGAACGGTTCTAAGGACGTTTCAATTTCATCGATAAGAACTAAGGTCTTATTTATTTTTGTTTCAAGGTTCAATGCTATTGAGGTGAGCCGTTGCGAACCAAGCCCTCTTGATGATAAAGACTTCTCTCCTTCAAAAACTAAAATAGAAGAATCTGCGTTCTTAAAGTCTAAATGATTAGATAACTCTCCGGAAAGTGAAACCCCATACTTATTAAGTATTTGAGGGATATTTGATAATGCCTCATCTAGCGGTTTTGACACATCCGCTTCTCCAATTGAGGCAGATTGTAATGCTTTTACAGATAAATGCTTTAAATCTGATTTCAGATCGGATCCAGAATAATATTTTCTTAAAACAGAGCCCTGTCCCCATGCAAGATCTTTTCTACAGTCAAGTCCTATAGACGAAACATTTAATACCTTTCTGTCAGATTGTCTAAAGAAAGTAGGTTCTTGCGCATCACTAACAATAGTCCATTCAGGATCAAATGAGCTAGATATTGTTAAACGTGCTCTCAAATATAAATGATTAGAATCTTCAGGCTCCCTGAATGTTTCAATTTCCTTCCAGGATCGACCTCCAATAACATCATCTGAAGAACTTTGCACTTTAGAATTTTCAGGAAATGTTCTTGGTCGTGGGGCTTCTTTTTTTCCTGGCTTGGTTAAATATCTGCCATACTTATCAGGGAGGAGGAAAGCTTCCGGGAAATCAGTGAATGTTGCTTCTATGGCTATACTATTCGTAATATCACATTTGTAAAAATCAGAAATAGAAACATTTAGAGCGTTTGTTGGATAAAATAACCATTCCACAGCTCTCAATAGACTTGATTTGCCACTATCGTTTTTCCCAATTATGCAAATCAGATTATTTGAGCTTGAAAAACTATGTGAAAAATGATCTATGCCTCGAAAATTATTTATACAGATATCGAGAATCCTCATTTTTTCTCCTTTGGTGTTTCTTAAATTATCGGAAAGAAAACATTACTTATCAATACGCTTTCAACTAATAGTAAGCCTTATTTACAATCTTCTTTCATGTTTTTTAAATCAACCTTGCAAATAGCAATATTACAGTGAGATGCAGTGGATAGTAAGCATAGAAAACTAATCCGGGAATCCTACCTTTTCCTTGTTCTTCCGCTTGGATTCTCAGTGCATAGATAACCGCAGAAGCCAGAAATACGGATATTGTCCCTGCAATATATTCCACTTGAGTTTCACCGTAGAGGATAGTTCTGAGAATGAAATATGAAGCAGGTATCAGAATTAGCTTTAGTTCCCTGTGAGAAATTCTACTTACAATCTGCCTTTTTCGGGATTTCATGAGGAACCGTGATATTGAACAGTTTGTAGGCCTCGTTCGCCTTTCTCGTCGCCTCCATGGTGAGGATGTTGTTGTCGAACACCTTGCACTTCTGGTTCCTGAGTGCGATCAGGATTCCCTGCGGTGTCATGGCCGTTTTCCTCACCTTCTCCTGGATGTGCTTCACGATGACCGATGCCGCGAAGGAAAGCAGGAGATGCCCCCTGAAGGTCTCTTCCGACTGCACGCGCAGCGGGAGCATCTTCGTGTTGTTCTTGCAGAGGTCGAACACCTGCTCGATCTGCTGCCTCATGTAGTAGATGGAAAGGATGTCCTCCTTCCTTATCGGCCTTGACGATATGAGCATGAAGATCCCCTGGCTCCCCATGCCGTCATGCACATCCTCGGGGGAGAGTTTCCTGCTTTTCGCCGATGCGAAGAGCTTTCCCGATTCCAGCGACTTCATCAGCATGTCCCTGCAGAGGTACACGTATGCGGCATGGGCGTCTTCCGACGGACGCTCGTCCGGCCCCAGGATCCTGTCCTCCGCGTTGGGGTTCAGGACTTCCACCTTCACCCTCTTGACGTAGACGTAGCGGGAGTTGTATTCGACGAGGTTCCCTTTCTCCTCCAGGTCATGGGACTCTCGTTCCGCCACCGTCTTGTATATCCTCCTGTTCTCCTTGAGCCTGGAGACGAACGACACCTTGCCGTCGTAAAGCTCCCTCATGTTCGTATCGGTGAGGTATCCGGCGTCCAGCGTCGCGAACTTTGTGTCTATGTTGTATGACTTCAGCTCCCTTATCGTCTTGGTGAGCGTGGAGACGTCGACCACGTTCCCGGGGACATAGCGGAAGAAGAGGGGGAGGTTCGTCCTTCTTCTGCACGACGTAGATGAGCCGCACCTCGTTGCTGATCTCCCCGTTGTGGTTGCTCACCGCGGTGAGGGGGAAATGGATGCTGTTGGGCAGCCCCGTGCTGTCGATGAGCACGTCCTCGCCATCCTTTCCTGCGTTCGCGACCAGCGGAAGATATTCCTTGAAGAATTCCCTGTACGACCATTCGTCGCCGATGGCGGAGAGGATGTCGCTTATCCTCTGGCTCTCGAGGTTGGCCTTCGGGAAAAGGATCCTCGCATAACTCCCGTCGTACCAGTCCTGGGCGTAACAGTTGGCGGACTGGCTGAGGATGTAGAACATGAGCATCGCACGGACGGAGTCGTTGTTGCCGTAGTCCATGGCGTCGGTCGCCTTGTAGAGTCCGAAACCGTCGATGACCTTGTCGATGAGGTAGGCGTCCCCGAAATCGAGTATCAGGCTCTCCCTGTGGTTCCGCCTCCTCACGCTCGGGATGTCGGCCGGGTCCGGCCTCCCGTATTCCCCCGTGGCCAGGTCATAGGTGAAGACGCCGCGCTCCCTGCTCTGGTAGATGTGCTTCTTCTCGTCGAGCACACGGCCCAGGCTCTTCTGTGTCGTCCTCACTTTTCCGCCAACCCGTTCGGAGACGCACAGCTTCGCATATCTGATCCCGCCCTTCACGTCATAGCCTATGTACATGGCGATCCTCCTGTAATTACATATTTAATATTCTAATTACATGATATGCTATATCCTTCCGGAGTGCAAGGGAAAAGGAGGGGGAAAGGGCAAATACCGACGAAAAAACCAACTCTGGCGGTTGTGTGCAAAGTTGGTCGTCTCTGTTTTGGTTGGTAGTTAGAATTTCTTACAGGGAATTATAGATTAGTGAGAGTTGTTCTTTCTGCTTCTTCTGGAGTACGTAGAAGATGATTGTAAACACCGGAGCAATAATGCTCCAGTCACAGATCAGTGATATCGGGAAGAACAGAGCTAAAGTGGCGAGCGCTGTCAGAAGTCCTTTTCTATCAAGTAAATAGATTATAGTTAAGCTTGCTAACAAAGTAAAAAGGACGTTCAATTGAAGTCCGAACAGCAGATAGAAAGAAATTTCTGATATCAAAGCCCAGAGGAGAAGTCTCTCGGCATACTTCAGGACTGATCTGGTATAGCGTAGCCCTTGGGTAATGAAGAAGCACATTATCACGATTGTGAAATTCCCGAAGAACTGACATATGTTGTAAATATCACTTCCTTCAGGAAGACTGTTGATGCATGATCTGCAGTCATTGTTATGATTGCAAGAATCTTCAGGAAGTCTCTTGCTTTGTTGTACTGTGGTTTATCAATACTCATACGTAGTAATCACCATAGATGGCGACGCAGCTGTCCCAGTAGTCTTTGCCGAAGTATCTGATAATCCTTTTCTTGATATATCTGCTTCTGCTTCTTGTTC